>JALTMC010000896.1:0-403 GCA_027005175.1 Myxococcales bacterium | reverse complement strand
TCATGTTGCCTCGCGGACCCGTACTTTCGTGCGGAGCGTCATATCGGCGGCGCAGGCCAACACGGAACCATCGCTCAAAGTCTCGTTGTAGTACTAACTTATAGAGAGAGCCCGTTTAACTCCTCCCAGAATCTACAGCGAAGGGATAGGAGTGCCAGCGAAGAATCCCAAGTCTACTCGAGTAGATGGGACGATAAGAACCGAAGCAGAGACAGACAGTTCAGGACGGTTTTGGGAACAAAAGAAGGGACAAAGAGATACTCTTGTTCTTTGGATCCGTCTTCGCTACACTCAGAGCAGTGTACGTTTGCGCCCGCTGGCCCCATTCCATCAATGGTGGGAACCACTTCACAGACGAGGTTGCCATCACTCAAGCCACCTCGCTCTTGAGGCTGGATATTCA
>JALTMC010000895.1:2908-9234 GCA_027005175.1 Myxococcales bacterium | reverse complement strand
AACTTGGAGCAGGTGGAGTTGGGTGCTGAAAGCAAGAGGGAAGAGGGGAACTTGGAGCAGGTGGAGTTGGATGCTGAAAGCAAGGGGAGGGTGGGGGTTCAGGAGCCACAGTGGATCGTTCAGTTTGCGGCATTGCCTGAGATGGAACATCAAGATGTTGTAGAACAATTGCAAGCTGGAAATGTTGTGAAAGGGTACTCCATTCCTTTTCTCAACTTAAAGGAATTGAATCTGGAACATCCTGTTCTTTTTGAAGACTGTTATCTGACTGGGATGGCTGCTAGAGGTACGACTTTTCAACAGGGGCTGTGTTTACGCAATTGCTGGGTGGAAGAGCGTTTCGTGGTGGGAGATACTCAGAAAGCCAATCCTGTCATCCCCAGCTCGATTCAGGGTCATGTTCGGCTGGAAGGGTGTCGATTCGATGGGCGATTCTCCATCATTCAAACAGAAATTACGGGCGACTTTCGAAGTGTTGGGTGTCTTTTTGCACAACCGTTGTCTCTGGATCGTTGCCATATCTTGGGGCAAGTGTCTTTGTCAAACGGCAAGATCTTTGCGTTCAGTCTCTTTCGCGCTGTTATCTCCAAACATCTCTTTGTGTCGAAGGTGACGATGAAAGGAACACGAAAGTCCCCCTCTCTGAGTCTTAAAAGAGCCCGCTTGGCTGGTGGGGTTGAATTGCGTGAATGCACCCTAGAAGGGAACGTTGATCTCTCCCGGATCCATGTGGGTGAGAGTGTGCGTCGCGCTTTGCGAATGGAGCGATGTACTCTCAAACGCATCTTTCTCAACCAGGCTGTGTTTTGTGGGGAAGTCCAAATACAAGACACCACATTCCTGGGCTTCTTGTCGGCAGAACCTCTGCGTTCTGAACACGGTCACCTGATCGGTCGTCCTGCTACCTTTGAAGGTGATACTACCTTCGGTGGATGTGACTTTAAAGGCAAGTGTAACTTTCAAAGTGCTCGCTTTCTAGAGAAAGTAAACTTCAGTCATTGTCTGTTTCATAAAGGCGCTTCGTTTAATCAGGCTACTTTTTCGAAGGATGCTAGCTTCTGGGAGAGTGAATCGAGCGCAAGCCTACATTTTCGCAAGGCTGTTTTCGAAGGTACCGCCAACTTTGGTCACACGGTCTTGGCCGATCGTACCTCTTTTAACGAAGCCTCCTTTGCAGGTGAGGCCACCTTCTATGACAGTGAGTTTAAAGGTGACGTCTTTTTCTCTGGTGCTCATTTTGCAGGTAATCTTAAGTTGGGTCGCCTTCGATGCAAAGGTGGTCTGATCCTGCAAAATATCGATGTGGAAGGTCAGGTGAACTTGTTGCAGTCTGTGATTGATGATCGCTTGATCCTATCGGAGAGTCGCCTGGGTTCTTTGCATGCTCCCGGTGTTCAAGTTGGAACATGGGCGAGTTTGGCGGAAGCCACTGTTCGAGAGGATGTTATATTAAGTGGCTGCAAGGTTGGGAACAAAGTGGAGCCAACCGACGACATTCAACAATATACTCCAGGCTCTTTTTACCTTGACTCTGCCGTGTTTCAAGGCTGCCTTAAAATGTCGAATATGTTTGTTCTTGGCAACCTGTCTCTCGAGAATGTCAATGTTCATCAGGAAGTTGAATTGATGGGGGGGCGTGTTGATGCCGACCTCATTCTCTCGAAAGGTTATTTTCGTGATATCGTTCGATGCGAACGTTCAGCCGTTGCTGGAGGGCTGGTCGCACAGTTAACCCGGTTTCGCGATGAGGTCTCTTGGAATCATATAACATGCAAAAGGGTCAGCCTGAATGCTAGCTCCTTTGACCAAGGCTTTACGATGCGTGGTGCGACTATTCAGGATGTGCTGACTCTCAACAATGTCGATGTGGATGGAAAGGCAGACCTGTCAAAGTGCTCCTTCCAACGTTTCTTCTTCGACCACTTGTTGGTTGATTACTTGATGATCGAGCGAGAGCAGCTGGGTGATCACCTGAGTTCTGAAACCATCGGAAACTACGCACAAGCGAAAAATGAATATGGGATCTTGCGTCAAGCTTTTCTGGTTCGCAATCGATACCAAGATATGGATTGGGCTTATTACCGCTTTTGTCAGTCCAGCCGCAAGGAAAAGAAAAAGAGCTTTACGACGGGGCTTGAGTGGCTGCTGTTTGATCTAGGATTTGGATACGGTACCAAACCAATGAATATCGCTGGTGTGGCCTTGAGCATTGTCTTGTTGTTTGCCACATTGTTTTCCTATGTTCCTCAGGGAATCACGAACAGTGCAAAACAAGCTTTGAGCCATATCGGTGCGTTGGACTCCATTCACCTGAGTGTGCTTACCTTCGCATCGATGGAGTATAGCTCTGAGTTACCCCATGCTGGACATTGGCTCACATACTTCTTTGCCATCGAAGGGTTGCTGGGGATCTTTCTGATCACACTGTTTGTTGCTACCATCTCTCGAAAAATTATACGTACTTGATCGAGGAACGCAACACCCCCATGTGTCAGGATCCCCATGTGTCAGGATAGTTGCTGGTACCCAAATCATTTTCGATGTCATGATGGTTGAATTTGGTCTCTTTCTTTTAATTCTTCCCGCATTACCCGCCTAATTAATTGTTCTAATGATTCTCTATCCGATTCTGAATGAGATTCAATGTATTCACTTAAAGCACTATTGATAAGTGTTTGGTAATTACCACCACTATGTACTTGGTTTTTAAACCAGTCTACAACTTGGGTATCAAGTCGTATTGTTATACGTACTTTATTTGGGGAACCTTCTTTGACTGGACCACGTTTACCAGAACTAAAATCATACTCTTTACGCATATTCTTATCCCTCATATTGTTGACGTTCTCTTTTTGTTGATTTTCGAGCAGAGATAATGCGTATGTGTTCTTCTATCCCTACATCAAAATATGCATACACAACAACAAGAACCTGACCATAAGCATCCATTCCAAGAGTGATATATCGTTCTTCATATTCATCAGGATCTTCGATGGTTATAGCGTTTAGATCTTCAAAAATCGTGACAGCATCAGTAAAATCAACACCATGTTTTTGTAGATTACTTGTAGCTTTTTTGGGATCCTACTGGTATGACATAAACCGTGAACACTCCAATCTCCAATTCGAAAGAGCTATATGCAACTTCAACTGAATGTGACTGTATGTACATTCAGTGTACGTGTCAACTGTTGAAAATAATTGAATAGGAGAGCTTATAATGCGTTCTTGTCATCGAGAGGTCTTCATGTATTCTCTGAGTGGTGGAATACTGCTATTCCTTTCCATTCTCTTGACCATAACACTTCAACTTGGTCTGTTTGATGGTCCTGTCGAGTATTATGGTCAAGGGAAAAATGCAGCCAATGTATTTATGGGATTTATCAATATGATTCTTTATTTTTACAGCATTTCTAAACTGATTCGAGGATACCTTGATTACAAGCTCTTTCTTGTCGGTTCAAAGAACTCATAGAGTCTAATTTTGCATGGCTGATGTAGATTCAATCCAAATTGAAACCAAGGAATCTCTACTTGAGCATATGCAAGAGAAAGAGCTAACTGTAGAGTGGACTGTATATTCGGATGTCGGCCCCGATTGGATAGGCAGCCATAGAACAATGTGCTTTTATTTGGATGAGTATCCCCTTCATGACAACTCTTTTCATGATAGACTCAGACAGTCAGTTATCAAATTAGTCAATATACCGGAAACAAGTGAAGATAATGTCATCCAGGGCGAAGGAGAAATAGTAGAGAAGAATGGTCGGCTGTATTTGACGTATTGGTGGAGTTCAGCTCCTCCTTACCAGGATTCTGTTGAAAGTGGTAATGGAGAAGGGGAACTACAAATGTTAAAAGTGACGGGTAATACGGCAATATAGAACACTGGCCTGCACAGACTACGATCAGGTAGCCGGGGGCTGCTTCCAGCCCCAAGTCTGTCATAGACCGCCCTCACTGATCCTACTTGAGACCGGCAGAGAGAACCAACTTTGGGGGCGGCCAAACTGATCCTCATTACCATTGTTCCTCCCAGAACAAGTCTTCAACATTGTCGCGCGGAAAAGAAGTCAAGGGCTTGAAGCGTTTCGCTTTTGCCGAAGGCAACCCTTTACTTCTTTGAGCACGACGATAGAATCAATTGCTCTGGGGAAAATGTGCTTTGTCATGAGCACTTTCGCCGAAGGCAACCCTTTACTTCTTTGAGCACGACGATAGAATCAATTGCTCTGGGGAAAATGTGCTTTGTCATGAGCACTTTCGCCGCCCCGAACGTGATCAGTGAGGGCGGTCTATGACACCACACACAAGAAAGGGAGATCTATGATGATGTTCGTCTCAAGGTTTAGGAAGATGCTCAGGCTTCTCTTCCTGTTTGGAATGCTTGTTTTTGTATGGAATGGTTGTGGAGAAGGAAGCTCGGGTCTAGGTGGAGAGAAAGTGAACAGCGATGGAGCTAGCACAGCTTTGCCCGAAAGTAATAACAATCAGGCAGATGCCGCCGTCAGTACCTGCGGTCAAGGAACCACATTGTGTGATGGGCAGTGCTCCAATATACGACGAGATCATAAACACTGTGGGAAGTGTGATAATCCCTGTAAGTCTGACGAAGCCTGTATGGATGGGCGATGCTCTCTGGTGTGCGCGAATGGCCAGACAAAGTGCGGTGATGCTTGTGTCAACCTAACTCAGGATGGTGAACATTGTGGGCGATGTGATAATAAGTGTGCTCTGGGTCAGGTGTGTTCCTCGGGGACATGCTCTCAAAATTGCTCGACGGGCAGAGTCGCATGCGGTGGTGGCTGTGTTGCCTTGCAAACAAACGTCAATCATTGCGGCAAATGCAATAAAAATTGCAATGCCGGGGAAACATGCAAAGAAGGGAAGTGTGTGGTCTCATGTGCTCCCGGATTTACAAATTGTAGCGGAAAATGTGTGAATACAAAAGTTGACCACAGCCATTGTGGAAAGTGTGGAAACCGCTGTCCTTCCAGGTTGTATTGTAGTGCTGGAACATGCTCTTCCAGTTGTCCCACAGGATATACTGACTGCAGTGGTAGCTGTATCGACTTACAATCTGATGGTCGCCACTGTGGTGCTTGCAATAGCAAGTGTAAGGCTTCCGAGATCTGCTCCAAAGGAAAGTGTATTCTGAATTGTCCCCCTGGCTTTACCGAGTGTAAAGGAGTATGCGTTAACTTGAAAACAGAGCGGGCGCATTGTGGTGCTTGTGGCGTCGTTTGTAAGTCCAGTGAAGTGTGCTCCAATGGCAAATGTGCGTTAACTTGCCAAACAGGGCTGACCCTATGTAGTGGAAGCTGTGTCATTCTCAAGACAGATCTGCTTCATTGTGGCGCATGCAACAACAAGTGCAAAGCCGGTGAGACCTGTTCAAATGGAAAGTGTGAGCCTGTCCAGTGTGAACTCTTTACCTTTGGAAATAGTGCTCGTCCTATCGACATTATCTTTGTGGTGGACCAATCCTCATCGATGGTTGAGGAAATTAACAACGTCAAGAAAAATCTCAATGGGTTTTCTTCTTTTATCAGTACCCAAAAGATAGACTATCATGTTGTGATGGTTGCACAAAAAGGGTCTGGTTCTCATGATATCTGCATTCAGACACCCTTGGGTGGAGCCAACTGCACAGATGGTCCTCGCTACAAACAAGTGGACCACTTTATCACCAGTGAGAATCCCTTGCTGGTGATACAGTCAGAAATTACCGCAATTGAATCTTTTTTGCGCAAAGGAAGCTTGCGTCATTTTATCGCCATCACAGACGATGATAGCATTCTGCCTGCCAGAGATTTCAACACATGGCTGAAGAAACGCCCCGGCTACCAAGATTATGTCTTTCACTCCATTGTTGGCTTGAGAAACTCAACTTGTGCTGACGCAAAAGGCAAGGTGTATCAGGCCCTTTCTCTGCTTACTGGGGGTTCTGAGTCCAACATCTGTACTACCAATTGGAGTTCTTTGTTCAACCAACTGGGTAAAGCAGTAACTAGCCGGGCCATTGCCCAATACAAGCTACAGAAGGCTCCTCAGCTCAACACCATGCAGGTGCAGTGGGACGGAAAGCTTCAACAACAAGGGACAAACTGGACCTATGATATCGCCAATCAGCAGCTTGTCCTGAAAGGGACATTCCCTAAAGTCGGTACAAAAATCAAAGCATGCTATCTGTCGAAATAAGAGGGACCTGAGATGAATATTTCTTCAAATACAAGGAAAGCCTCTAGGCATCCGAGGCTTTCAACGATAGTGCGAGTCTTTAGTTTTCTTATCGTGCTCAAAAATAAGCTCCAGAATGTAATCCA
>JALTMC010000895.1:0-2898 GCA_027005175.1 Myxococcales bacterium | reverse complement strand
TGGTTGCAGTGATGCTCCCAGTTTACCTGAAAGCGACAGTACAGAGGTGACATCTGATGCCAGCATCGACACTCCTCCCGAAAAGAACAATGTGACAGGTGACAAAAGCACAATCTGCAGACCTGATACGGAGCGGTGCAGCGGACTGTGTGTTAATACACAACGTGACAACCGACATTGTGGAAAGTGCGGTAACGTATGTCAAGGCAGGGAGGTCTGTGTTGCAGGTAAATGTTCCTTTTTCTGCCCCAAAAAGCAACAGAAATGCGACAGCGGTGGGGCTTCTGTTTGTGCCAATTTACAATTGGACAACAAACATTGTGGAGCATGTGGTAAATCTTGCGGTGCCAGCGAAGTTTGTACCCAAGGAAAGTGTGTTCTAACCTGCTCAAGTAACCTAACGAAGTGTAATATCGGACCCAACAAGACCCCAACCTGTGTGGATGTGCAAAGTGATGCTCTGCACTGTGGTTCCTGTGGTTCTGCTTGTCAATCAGGTGAGGTTTGTTTGGGGGGGCGATGTCTCTTTTCCTGTCCCAAGAGCCTACAAGAATGTACTGGGGCTGGCACATCGTACTGTGCCAACTTGAATCTCGATACCAAAAACTGTGGTTCCTGTGGAAAAAAATGTAGAGCTGATGAAGTCTGTAATGCCGGTGTATGCGGTGTCTCCTGCCCTACCAACTACACCAAGTGTATCGCTCAAGGCGGAACAGCATATTGTGCCAATCTGCAAATAGAGCATCGCAACTGTGGGAAGTGTGGAGTCGTCTGTCGATCCGGGCAGGTCTGCAGCAAAGGCGTGTGCATCGATGTGTGCCCCGGAACCATGAAAAAATGCCCTGGTGACGGTGGTGTTGCCTTTTGTGCCGACATCCTGACCGACAAACGTAACTGCGGAAAATGCGGCACATCATGCTTACTCGATGAAGTCTGTACCGCCGGGACATGCCAACTCTCCTGCCCCAGTAACAAAACCAGTTGCAGTGGATTTTGTATCGATGTCCAGACGAATAAGAGCAACTGTGGGAAGTGCGGCACTGCCTGTAAAGAAAATGAAGCTTGTGTCAGTGGTCAATGCGAGTTGCAGTGTGCCGTGAATACCACGAAGTGCTCAAACAAGTGTGTGAATCTCAAAACGGATGCCTCACACTGTGGAAGATGTGGAGTAGCTTGCAAGACGGGCCAACTTTGTCTCAATGGAGCCTGTGGTTGTCCCAAAGGCTTGACATACTGCAACAACAAGTGTGTTAACCTTCAAACTGAGAATAATCATTGCGGGAAGTGCGGTACTGCCTGTGCTACCGGACGTTATTGCATCAATGGCTCTTGCTCTGCTGTTACCAAGATCTTGTTTCTTGCGTTGGATCAGGCTCATCAGGGAAATCTTGGCGGGCTTTCCGGTGCTGATAAGTTATGCAATACACAGGCAGCAGCCTCCAATTGGGGTTCTGGCTGGAAAGCTTTCTTGTCCAGCACCACCCGCAACGTTAAAGATCTGTTCCCTGGCAAAACAGGAACTTCTTTGCCTGTGTATACCTCCAAAAACAAAAAGATCTTCAACTCTTGGCAGCATATCTTCACCGTTGGTTCTGGGAGATGGTTGGGTCGCTACGACATCTACTCTTTTAAAGGCTTGGAGGTGGATGAAGGAAAGACTTCACCCGATTGGTACGACGCTCGTGCCTGGCATGGCACGAACTTGAAAGGTGAGTTTCAAAGAGGCTATTCCTGTAATGACTGGACCAGCAGTTCCAGGGCTGTGTGGGGATGGCGCACCGAGTTCGACAGTCACATCATGCTAGAACAAGATCCAGACCCCTGTAGTCGCTATCTTGCTGTGGGCTGTGTCAAAGCAGTTCCCTGACGGTTCTCTGCATTTGAGCCATCCAAGGACATTGATTCCGACCATGGGGATGGTGTACAAGACTAGCCGGATAGAATGCGGCCCTTTATCTTCTCTGACAAATATAATCCAGAGCTATGAAGCCCTTCTACTAACGGCTTAATTTCATCTACTAAACCTTGCTTCTTCCCTTCAAGCAATATTTTGAGAGAACCCCAAACTTCAAGGCCAGCAGCTTTTGCTATTCTTCTAGCAAGTGAATCGTCAAGAATGACAATATGATCTGGATACTCAAGTGCCAGGGCCATTGCTTGCAATTCTCCTGCCCCTAAATTCGCTGATAACCATTGAGATGGCATGTTCTTAGGCTCTAATATTTCTAGCCAATCATAGTCGTTTGGGTTGGGAACATGATAGCCTCTATTTCGGCCTTCTTCTAGCTCATCTGCAACGGCTTGTGCTGTTTTTACTTCTTCAAAAAGTTGTGGTAACCAGTCAATGATACCGATACGATAGAGGTACAGTATTGGAGATGTATTGCTAACTGCTTTGGGCATATTCTTGTTCTAACTCATCTAGCTCTTCTTGAAATGGAAATACTTTATACTGTCCAAGAGTCAGTAGAAATTCAACTCTTGGCATTCCTGCTAATTCTGCGGCAGCACCAGATGTTAGACGTCCTAGCTCATATAACTTGACAGCAGATAATATTCTCATTTCCTTCCCAAAAGTACTTTCATCTGTTCTTTCTGCTAAAAGTACTTTTTCAGGGATGTTTAATGTGATTTGCTTCATAACCATAATTTCACCTTTTAATAGTAGAGTTTACCATGAGTGACAAATCTACAATCTTTCTGGTATTATAACTCTTACGAATAAGAATGCAAGTGGTTTGGTAAATCTTCAAAATACCTTTGGACTAATGTTTTATTTCTTCAGTGTTTATCATGAACTACTTGTTTCGGAGTGGGTCGGGTGGCAGAAGACCATTACTCAGGGCAATCGCTTACTACCCTCTACTATAATCAGCTACATAGCCGTCTGTAGCATAG
>JALTMC010000894.1 GCA_027005175.1 Myxococcales bacterium | reverse complement strand
GTTAAAGGCTTCTCTTGGTCCTCGTCAATCGTTGCGGGTTCGCTGGCAGCCTCTTCAGCGTTCGATCTCCACACAGAAGCGGCTTGTCTCTGCCAAGATCTTTCTGGAGTCCACGTTGAGTCAGGGAATGGTGCAAACCCAGGCGCAGGTTCGGGTGCGTGTGGTTCGAGGAAAAATTCGACAACTTCGATTGCGCTTGCCTCTTCATCACAAAGTCATCGCGGTCGAGGGCGGAACTCTTCTGCGAAACTGGTCTGTGCTGAAGGAGAAAAAGCACCGAAAGATGATTCTTTCTTTTCGGCGGTCTGTTGAAGGGAAGTTTGTGATTCGACTTAACTTAGAGCAGCTTCTCAAAGGGAGGAAAAAGGTTCTCATCCCTTCCATCTCTGTGTTGGGTGCAAAGTGGCAGCATGGTTGGGTTGCTCTTCATACCGATGGTCCTATCCAACTCAACGTGGAACAGCAAAAGGGGTTGAGTCAGATCGATCCGGGGGAGTTTGCAAAACAAGTACGCAGTGCAGCACCCTCCATGGCTTTTGCCTATTTGCATCCTTCCTATCGTTTGCAGGTGACTCTGAAAAAGATTCTCCCTCGTTTGCGAGTGCAAGTCTCTCATCTGATTGGGCTGGAGTCAAAGCAAGCCCAAGTCCGAACCAAAATTGTATATCGGATCGAGCGTGCTGGAGTCTTTCGACTGCGATTTGCCTTGCCTCTCGGCTGGAAACTGCGGGAAGTTCGCTGTCCTTCTATGCGAGATCACTATATCAAAAAAGGAAAGCTGATTGTTGTCTTGAAGCAAAAGTTGGGAGGGCCTGTTGTCATCCGTCGGATCTCTCCCCATCGAGTCTGGGGCTTTTTACAAAAGGAACTTGGGTGGCGATTGTTCTCGAAAATGCGTCAGTATCATCGTGCGATGAAGCGAAAGCTCCTGCGTAAAAAAGCTGTGGAGCGATTGCAGAGGTTGATGGGACATCAAGCCCAGCACTCTTCCAAAAAGGTGGTCTGTCATATTCATCTTCGTCGCAACTTGGAAAAAGTGACTTCCCTTGCTATGCCTTTGCTTCAACCTCTTGATGTGGACAACGAGCGTGGTGTTGTTGGCTTGTTTGTTCCGAACTTCTTGGAGCTAGAGACCAAGAAACTCAAAGGATTGTTGTCGAAAGATGACCTCTCTGAGTTTCGGTATGTTCGAGTTGGAAAACATCGCATTCGACAGGCTTATCGATATGTGGGAAGACCGATCGCAGGGACTCTGCAATGGCGACGAAAGAAAACGGCCATGGAAGGAAAGCTGTGGTTTCCTGTTAAGGTGCAGGATGATGGCTACCGGGTCGATGGTGTGATTCAGTACCGGGCTCGATTTGCAGGAACCCAAAAGCTTAAATTGCTGGTTCCAGCGAGTATCGCTCCACATCTACGTTTTGTGACGGAGACACGCGAAGTTCGCAAGAAGAAAAACAAAAAATTCTGGACATTCACCTTTATCCTTCACCGAAAAATCCCTCGTGATGGAACATTTCACCTTCATCTCACGTATCATCGCACTCTCAAAAAGACGCTTGAAGTGGGGCGTAAGGCCAAGCTCGCGTTGCAGGCATTTCAGATCCCAGGTGCTATTCGACAGACGACGTTTTGGGGATTTCAGAAAGAGGAGAATATCTCCTTGCAAGTGCTGGCGGCGGCGGGGTACGAGCGTGTCGATAACTCGGACCTTCCGAGCTTTGCTAGGGGTCGAGATCTGTCTCGAATGATGCGGTCTCGCTCTCGAACTCCAGGAACAGTACAAGTCTCTTTGCGCAAGCATAAGTATGCCAAAGTCTTGGCAGCAACTGTCACAAGGATGCATGTGGAGATGGCCTCTTCCCTGGATGGTGAGGTTCATGTCTTGGCCATCGCGAAACTTCAAAACCGAGGGCGTCAGTTTCTGACGATGCGCTTGCCAAAAGGTGCAAAGGTCCTGGCTTTGCGTGTGGCTGGGCGCAATCGATATCGTTTTGAACTCAACCAAAAAGGTGAACTTTTGGTGGATCTACACTATCGCTCCAAAGGACGCCCTTTCTGGGTTGTGGTTCGGTACAAACACACGCTCCCCAAAGGCAACTCATTAAAGGGCTGGTGGGGTTCCTCGAAACTTTCTGGACCCCAGGTGATTGGCACTCCAGTACTGCATACCTCCCTACAACTGTACCTGCCTCCGCGATTTTCATACACCGCATTTGACTCTCCAATGCTACACAATCTCAATCGCAAAGACCTGTGGTCCGTGCTTCGACAGATGCTGTGGGGACGTCGGCATTATCGCTATTCTCAAATCCATGACATCTATCG
>JALTMC010000893.1:7141-9285 GCA_027005175.1 Myxococcales bacterium | reverse complement strand
GGTGTCTTCCTTGTATCTGCTCAAGCTTCTGCTTGCTCTCCATGTTAAAGAAGGTGACTTCAAATCACAATTTAAATACAACTCTACTGCGATTCTGACTTGGTAGAATCGCAGTAGAGTTGTGTCCCTCCAATACGGGAGCGTGACAGTCTGTAAAAGAAATGGACATCGCGAAATCAATACCATGTATAATGATGGTCGTTATTCTCGTGAAAGGTATGTTATCCTGAGAACAGGGAGGGATTTTCCTTTTGAATCGAAGTGGGACAACTCTGATGTCGTTCCACTCTCTCTCGGTGTATCTCTGATTAAAACAATGTATGTATTCATGTTGTTTTAGTTGCTGTTCTTGGAATGCCAAGCCCCTGACTTCAGTCGGGGGTCGTATGACATTGGTGGTACGGTCAACGAGCCCCTCCTCAATCTGGACTTCGTCCTGTAGATTCTGCTGGGTTTCTGCCGGGGCCGCGATCGGGAGGGGGGCTCCACGCCCACAACATAAGAGGTTTTTTTCTGATGAAACTAGAAGCAGATAAGATTTCGCGACCCGATTGGGTCAAGTGGTTGGAGGAGCAGCACACCCAATCTTTATCGCATACACTGGGGATGCGTGTGGAGTCGTATGATCCAGAAGCCGTTGTGGTTGCGATTGATGTTGACTCACGGTTGTATCAACCTGCAGGTGTGGTGCATGGTGGGGTGTATGTTGTGATGGCAGAGTCGGCAGCCTCTATTGCAGCAGCGTTGCGTGTGGACCTGACTCAGTTTCTCGTGATGGGTATGGAGATCAACGCCAATCATTTGCGCCCTGCCCGAACAGGAACTCTACGAGCTATCGCGAGATGTTTGCATGAAGGCAGAACAACTCACGTGTATCATATTGAGGTTCTTGATGAACTCGAACGCAAAGTCTGTGTTTCTCGTTGCACTGTGGCTGTGCGCCCTCGCCGAGAGCCGTTGCAAATAGCGGAGCACACGAAATGACAGGCGATCAGTTAGCCGGTCGAATTATCTCTGACAAGTGGAAAGTGCTGAAGTGTGTTGGAGTCGGTGGTGTCGGTGCTGTTTACGAAGGCATCCAACTCAAAACCAACAAACGTTGTGCTATCAAGCTTCTTCATGCACAGCACCAAATCAAAGAGCCTGTGATTGAGCGTTTCTACCAAGAGTTGCTCATCTTGCGACGGTTGCGCCATCCTAGCATTGTTGAAGTTTATGAATTTGGATTTGATGACGACTCTGGATTTTACCTCACGATGGAATACCTAGAGGGCTGTAGTCTGGCAGATTATATCAAAATTTTTCGTGGAGAGCTTCCTCTCTCGCTGCTCTACAAGTGGTTCTCTCAAGTTTGCGATGCTATGTTTTATTCGCATCAAAAAGGCGTGATTCATCGCGACCTTAAACCCGAGCATATCTTTTTCAAAGGTGGCCCTGAAACGACCGATAAAGTCACACTGATCGACTTTGGTATTGCGAAGTTTGAGCTGGGAGAAAATCCAAATTTAACACAGTCTGGAACAACGTTGGGAACCCCTCGATACCTCTCTCCTGAGCAAGCTTTGGGTCATGATGTGGACCAAAAGGCTGATATCTACGCGATCTCGGTTATCTTGTACGAGATGCTGACAAGGCAATTGTTGTTCACAGCAGATACCTCTCTTCAATATATGATGCATCATGCTTATACAGCTGCACCTCGTCTTTCTGAGACCCGGAAAGACCGGCCGTTCCCACCTCTCTTGGAAGATCTCATCGCGGATGGTTTGGCGAAAGATCCGAAGGACCGCCCTGCATCGATGGAGATCTATAAGGAGCGGCTGTTCTTCGCTGTTAAAGATGTCGTCGCGACGGAAGATCTCGCTGTACTTAAAGATACGTCTTCCTCAAGCACAGAGGCCGGAATGTATCAGTACTCTCTTGGCGCTCCCGGACCTGAAGTGCAACGGAAAATCAAAATTGGTGGAACGAGTCATGAGATTGCAACGGTGGATACACCAGGGGTACTTCCGTCTGTAAAAGCGAAGCCTCCCTCTCCACGGAAAACCAAGATGAGAGGGGCCAAACTCAAAGAACCAAGCTGGGGGCAGAGGCTTAAACAACAAGACCTACCATCCGAACCTCAAAGTAACTCACAGCGGTGG
>JALTMC010000893.1:0-7131 GCA_027005175.1 Myxococcales bacterium | reverse complement strand
TGATCGGGGTTTTGTTGATTGTCTCTTTGGTCTTGTTTTCCCAACTGAAACAGTCCAAACAGACCCAACCACAGAAACGGGAAAAGCGAACTCCTGCCGTGACGAAGAGGCTACCGGCAGTGATGAAGAGGTTACCGGCAGTGATGAAGAGGTTACCGGCAGTTCCGATTCGGGCCTCTCATACTGTCTCTGAGCGTCCTCCTTACGAAGCCTTACCCCAGAAAGAGTCAGCGGACCATCGCTCTGATGCAGGACAGGATAAACCTGATGCAGTGAAGCCCAAAACAAAAGCGGGATGGCTGAAGTTAATTCAAAGTAAATTGAAAAAGAATCCTGCCCCTCGAACAACAACAGATGCTGGCTCCCCAACCCTGCAAGGCAAAACCGATGGACCCGGTTCTCCTGATCGTCCAACAAAACAAGTATCCCCTCCCGCTCAGAGATAATGCGGGTTTCTTGTAGTGTTGGAGTGGAGAGATGCTATGGTTTGGATATTGTTATGAGAATAAAATGGACATAAGGCTTGAAGTCCACATGAACAGTGTAGAAAGAGGAACACTTCAGTCGATGGATAAGATGCAGTTACCTTGCTGTGCTATGTATGCCAATTACCCGGACTTCGTATAAGGCTTGGAGAGGGAATCCGGATTTCTCCCTGCGGGCCAGCTTCAAATGCAGAACTTTTTTCGTCCGCTTTCCTTATCTGATGGTGTGGGGAGGGACTTGCTCTCCTGCTTTGATGGTGGCATTGGTCAGGTGTGAACCTGCACCTATTTTTGCGTTCTCGCCGATGGTGGTGTTGCCAAGCAAACAACAGTTGGGGGCTATCTCAGCGTCTTTACCTATGGTGACATCATAGTGAAGGAAGGTTGTGCCGGGCATATGAAAGGTGACACCGGAGCGCATTAATGCATCTTTGCGTCCTTGCTCCCATTGGTCTTGAAGAAAGGAAAGCTGCGTGCGATCATTGACACCCATCACTTCGACAGGGTTCTCCACAATGTGGGCCACCACGCGACGGTCTTGCTGTGCTGCGATCTCCACAATGTCGGTTAAGTAGAACTCTTGTTGGTCGTTGCTGCTATCGATGTGTTGCAGATTCGAGAATAGAAACTCGCTGTCAAAGAGGTAGACCCCTGCGTTACATTCGGTAATGGCGAGTTCTTTTTCACTGCAATCTCGGTGCTCTCGGATACATTGCACATCACCTGCTTTGTTGCGTACAATTCTGCCATATCCCGCGTTATCATCGGTTTGAAAACTCAAGAGAGAGACCGCAGCTTTTTGGTCTCGATGAAGTTGTTGTAGATGCTGCATGGTCTCTAACGTGAGAAGCGGAACATCGCCGGATAGCAACAGGAACTGAGCAGGTCCATCGACGAGAGCAGGCTGTGCTTGCATAACAGCATGAGCGGTTCCCAGCTGCTCTTTCTGGATCGTATAGCGGAGGTTGTCGTTCGGAAACCTCGAATCTAAGGTTGCTTTGACATCATCGGCCTGGTGACCAATCACCAGCACGATACGTTCTGGCGAGAGCAGCTTTGCTGTATGAATGGGGTGGGCGACCAAAGGGATTCCTGCAAGGGGGTGTAAGATCTTTGTGGTGTGAGAGCGCATACGAGTGCCCTTCCCAGCAGCCAATACAACAATTGCTAATTCCTGCAACATTTGATTTCCTTGTTTGTGAATAACATCATCTGTCGTTTGAATGAAACGAGTCTTGTGTGCTCCCATATGATGTTCGTTTGCACCACAATGCAAGACCTTGCACGTTTTTATGACACGTTCTGTCTTTGAAGCTTTATGTTCCAAATCCATCGTAGAGTTCCGAACGTAGAGCAGCATGCAATATTCAGCCAGTCTATGTCCAGGTTCGATACTTTCGTGTGAGGACAGATGCACCATTATGCTTCAGTCGCTCGTTGGCTACGAGATGTTCGAGCAAGTAGAACAGGGCGTCTGTTTGTGTTTGAATATGAAGCTCTTGGGCTAATGTTGGAATGTCCCAGGATTTGGAAGGATCTTTGCTCAGGACTTGAAGGAGCTGTTGCTGTAGCTGAATATAGCCGGCTGCTGCACGTTTGCCTGCTTCCACTCCGGGCTGGTGGTAGGCATTGATACCGACCAGCGATGCGTAGAAACTCACCGCACGTTCAAACCATGCAACCAACATTCCCAGACTATGGGGAGATACATCGGGTAGAGTGATGGTCAGGTTCATGTGTTGGTTTTCGGTGAGAGCCTGGCGTGTACCCAATAGAAACCCAAGGAGATGATCACCACTGGTGACATTGTCTTCAATGGCAAAGGCGAAGCCTTTCCGATCTTTAAGTACTTCGATGAAGGTCATAAAGAAGTCGTCGGGGCCGTCGCGAAGTTGTTGAACCAGCGCATGCTGATCGGTGGAGCCTTTGTTGCCATAGACCGCGATGCCCTGGTTTACGACTCGTGACTCCAGGTCTAGCTCTTTTCCCAACGACTCCATCACGAGCTGTTGTATATACCGGCCATAGAGTCCGAGCCGGTCTTTGTAGGGGAGCAAGACCATCGCCCGATCACCGCGACCGTTGGTGGCTGCAAACCAACTTAATGCCAACAACATCGCTGGATTTTGTGAAGCGTCCTGGTTGCGTGTGACCTCATCCATCGCTGCGGCACCAGCAAGTAACTGATCGATGTCACATCCAAGAAGTGCGGCGGGAAGCAGACCAACTGGAGAGAACAAGGAGGTCCTTCCTCCCACCCAGTCCCAGATCGGAAAGGTGTCAATCATACCGATGGACTGAGCATGCAGGTAAAGGTTGCTGCCTTCACCCGTGATGACGACAGCGTGCTGTCCAAAGTTTAGTTTTCGAGAGCGGTATGCAGCATCGACTTCATGCATCGCATTGCGTGTTTCTTGGGTTCCTCCAGATTTGGAGGTGACTATTACCAACGTCGCATTCAGCTCATCGCCGATTTCATCGAGTGTGCGGTCGAAACCGTCAGGATCTGTGTTGTCTATGAAGTGGGCTTGTATGGGGGTGTCGGCAGAGCGGAGCGCATCATAGAGCCACTGTGGTCCCAGAGCAGAGCCCCCAATTCCAAGGAGCAGAAAATGCTTAAATCTCTCTGCTTTGGGAGGCTTCATATCCCCTCTATGTACGGCCTTTGCGAATCTTTTTACTTGCTCAATGGCGTTGAGGATAGAGGCCCTTTGTTCGGAGGAGGGTGCGAGCTTTGGGGCTCTCAACCAGTAGTGTCCAACCTGACGATTCTCATCCGGGTTTGCGATCCCTCCTGCTTCGAGAGATACCATCTCTGTGAAGGCTTTCTGAATGAGCGGGGACATCCGCTCCATCAAGGGCCTGATGTCGGGCATTCGGCTGAGATCAAGGCGGATCTTCAGGGATTCGTGATCCCACAGCTTCTCACAATAACAATTCCAGTCGGATGTAGGCATTAAACTCTCTTTTTGGTTGGAGGTCTTTTCTCAAGTGTAACGAATATACCTTACCTTCGAAAGGAAGAATAGACCATGCCTTAACCATGCCTTATGGGTAGGTTATTTGCTGCGAAGCTCGGAAAGAATTCCTTGTTCGTAGAGGTGGTTGATGAGGCGGGTGTGTGTGTCGTGGAGAGCTTCGTTTCGGAACAATTCAATCGTGCTAGGGGTAACACTGACGTCACTTTGTCTCGTTAATTCGGAGGTTTCGGCTATCTCTGTGGGTTCCGGATGAAGGACTACCTCGTTCCAGCCCTCTTTTCCCAGTTGACTATCGAGGTGAATGCGTTCCTCCGAAGTCAGTGCCGGGCCTGTTACCAAGGTGAGCAGACCCATTTTTGTGAATCGCTGTAATGTCGGGATATGTGCGCTAAGAGATGAATCAGTCAGCACAATAGCATGAGCGAAGTGACCCATGGTGAGGAGCTTTCTTTCTGTACTGTAGAGTAAGGCTGGAAGGTCTTTCTTAGAGCCACTGCAGTAGAGAATCGTTCCCTGTTGTCCCATCAATGCTTTGCGTTGTTCGCTCGATAGAGCTGTCCAGGGCTTGCCTTCTTGTTGTTCCCAATCGATTTTCCCTGAACCACCAGATGCGATTTGGAAGTCGTCTGCTCGGTTGTAAGGCGTTGCAGGGGAGGAGCCTTTTCGGTTCTTGGGCTCTTGGATTACCCCTGCGGCCATGGTCTCATTGGTCATAGCGTCAATGACAACGAAAGCTCCGGTGGAGCGATTCTTTTTGTATGGGTCATAGGCGATAGGTCGATGACATACCCACCGCACTTCACCGATATCATTGAGTTCGAGCTTATCAGCAGGTAACTCATCCAACGTATTTGGATCGCTCTTCCAAACCACTTGACTCACATTGGCGCGGACCGTTTGAGTGGTGTATTTGATGAAGTAGCTTGCCTTGGGGTCGAGTGGCTTGTCGTTCATCCACACCATCACTGCGTCGATATAGCGATCACTATAGGGAAGATTCTCGGTGTGGGCGATGATGTCGCCACGGCTGATGTCAACCTCGTCTTCCAGGCAAATCGTGACGGACATGGGGGGGAATGCCTCTTCCCGTGGGCCGTCATAGGTGTCGATCCGTTTGACTTTACTCTTGCGCATGGAGGGAAGGACAACCACCGGGTCTCCTTGTCGGATGATGCCTGAGGCGACTTGGCCCGCAAAGCCACGGTAGTCTTGGTTCGGCCGGATGACATACTGGACGGGCATGCGGAAATCGTTGAAGTTGCGGTCGTCATGAATGGGGACCGTTTCCAAATGCTCCATAATGGTGGTTCCACCGTACCAGGGCATCCGAGTGCTGGGATCCACAACATTGTCTCCCATTTTTGCGCTGACCGGGAAGTACAGGACGTCTTTGAAATCAAGATTCGTGCAGAACTCGGAAAATTCCGCACGGATCTCTTGGTAAGCTTGTTCCTTGTATGCAACAAGATCCATCTTATTGACAGCAACGACCAGATGAGGAATCCCCAGTAACGATGCGATGTATGCATGTCGTCGGGACTGCTGCTGTACACCCAGACGTGCATCGATCAAGATCAAAGCAACGTCTGCGGTGGAGGCTCCTGTTGCCATATTTCTTGTGTATTGGATATGCCCTGGTGTATCGGCGATGATATACTTTCGCCGTGGGGTGCTGAAGTATCGATAGGCCACATCAATGGTGATGCCTTGCTCGCGTTCGGCACGCAATCCATCGGTGAACAAGGAGAAGTCGATCTCTCCATCAGGGCCTGAGTTGCGTAGAGCGTCTTCAAGCTGATCGTCAAAGACCTGATCCGTGTCGTGTAACAACCGACCAATCAAGGTGGATTTTCCATCATCGACAGAACCCACAACCACAAATCGAAGCATCTCTCTATGTTGGTAGTCTTCCAGATAGGTATGGATATCTTCACGAGCTTTTTTTAAGTCTGTAAACTTACTCGAAGCTGGGCTCCAAGTGTCGATGCCTGCGTCGATTCGGGCTTCAGTTCCATCCTCACTTTTTGGGCTGGATGCAGCATCGCGTCTCGCGATCGGATGATTGGGTTCTGGGCTTTGTTTGCGCATACTATGATCTGGGGATGTCATCTAAAAGTACCCTTCACGCTTCTTTTGCTCCATGGAGCCTTCGGAGTCGAAGTCGATGACGCGACCTTGCCGTTCGGAGAAACGGTTGAGTAACATCTCTTGAATGACTTCAGGAACTGTGGCTGCTTCGGACTCGACGGCTCCTGTGAGTGGATAACACCCAAGGGTTCGAAATCGGACCTTCTTCATCATGGGTTCTTCACCGGGTCGTAATGGCAAACGATCGTCATCAACCATCACCAAAACACCGTCTCGCTCCACCACGGGTCGCTCTTTGGCAAAATAGAGCGGAACCACGGGGATATTCTCCAAGTGGATATACTGCCAGACATCCAACTCCGTCCAGTTCGACAGTGGGAATGCACGGATACTTTCACCTTTGTTGAGCTGACTGTTGTAAAGGTTCCATAACTCAGGGCGCTGATTCTTAGGGTCCCATTGGTGGAAGCGATCGCGGAATGATAGGATGCGTTCTTTCGCGCGGGACTTTTCTTCGTCACGACGGGCTCCGCCAAATGCAGCATCGTAAGCTCCTGCTTCCATGGCCTGTCGAAGTCCTTGGGTCTTCATCACGTCGGTATGCTTCTGACTGCCATGGGAAAAGGGACCTACATTTTGTTCGATACCATCTGGGTTGATATGAACGAGCAAGTCAAGATTGTTCTCTTTACAAAAACGATCGCGAAAATCAATCATTTCTCTGAACTTCCACATCGTATCGATGTGCAAGAGACGAAAGGGAACAGGTGCAGGATGAAAGGCTTTGAGAGCAAGTCGAACCATCACAGAAGAGTCTTTACCAATCGAGTACAACATCACAGGGTTGTCAAACTCTGCAGCCACTTCACGGATAATATGAATACTTTCCGCTTCCAATTGTCGCAAATGCGTGAGCCTTCGTGTCTCAGCCATCGGTGGTGGAAGAGGATTCTGCGCTCCTCTCGTTGGAATGGATAGCTCTACCATAACTTCTTACTCCTTTGGATATACATGCATACCGAAATCATAGGCATATTTGGGTTTTAATCTCCTTTGATAGTTTTGTCAACATGAACAGTTGTATATAATGATGCCTTATAGTTTTCTTAAGGGAAACAATTTATTTGTTTCTGATAAGGAACGAAAGGATAAAGGTGATTTTTTTTTTTGGATTTATTATGTTCTGCCATCACTTTGTGTGCTAGTTGAGCTATTGCAAAAGGAGCAACAAGACATTTATGACAATCTATGACCCTCGAAATACATCGGGTTCTCATCGTCAAGGTAGAGGTTCTGGTCATGATCCGATGCATGGAATGCATCAAGGACTCATTCTTGATGCAGAAGTTGCGGCGGAGGTGCGGCAGATTCGAGAATTTCAGATAGGTTTGGAGCAGCAGACTCCTCATACAGTGATGACGTTTTTCTTTCTTGCGATCAATGTGATCATGTTTGTTGTGATGATTGCTAACGGAGTTTCTCCGTCAGCACCGCGAGTCGTGCCTTTGTTGCAGTGGGGGGCGAATCACGGTTTACTTTCGCTGAATGGTGATTGGTGGCGTCTGTTGACTTGTACC
>JALTMC010000892.1:7818-9293 GCA_027005175.1 Myxococcales bacterium | reverse complement strand
GTTGACACAGAGCCTTCTTTGATGATTCCAACATCCACCAACGCCCGCATCACAGATGCTTTACGCCGCCATGCCTTGTTTTGCCATACCTGGGCAAACAAGGAGGCACGTGCGGCCAAGGTCGCTGGCAGATCAACTTTCGTTTTGAGAGAAAAGAATGATTGAAGCAACAACCACTCCGCCCAAACCGCAGGCTCCTTGGACCAGGAAGAAACAACCAAAGCTGACACTGCCTTTTGACGTTGTACAACATCCTTTTGACATACCACCTGCCAAAGCTTCACGCGCAGCTTGTGTTGTGCTCCAACCTGTTGAGAGGCACGCGCAAAAGCCTTGCCTGCTTCACCAAAGCGACCCTTCAAACACAGAAGCCGCCCACGATAGTACTGAAACAACTTTCCAACACTGATCTTACCTTTTCGTCGCAAGCGACGTCTCGACAAGTCAAGCTGCAAACCCAGAGAAAGCTCAAAGGCTTGTTTGTAAAAGCGAGCCAATCGCAAGTGCAAACGAATTCGCATCGCGCGATGCAGAGAAGTCATCGTTTTTGGATTCAGCCATGCACCATCATTCACTTGCTGATAGCGATTGAGCATCAAGGCCAAAGCATCGGCCTTTTCCTCGGGCTTGGAGTCACGCAACAACTTAACCAAGATCTGAAAATCATTGGCTACAGCCTCCAGCCATGTTTGTGAGAGCCAATTCTTTGTCAACTCAGCGACAGGTGGCTGTAATGTACTCTCCGTACGCTGTGGACTCTTGGCATGAGCAAGACGGCGAGAAGATGGGCTTGTCTGATTTTTCTTGCAACCAACCAGAGCCACCACAAGAACCAAAACCCAAGACCACCGACAAAACAGGTGTGCTACAGCACTCACGTCACTCACTCTTCTTTTACTCACAATCAGTTTGCCTCACTTCCAACACACACCACAGAAACCCTGAGAGTTTGTCACGATGCAAGAGGTAATGAAAGATTAATCGTCCAATCCGCCTTTTTGTGCAATCAGCTTTTTCAAACGAGAGACTTCTTTCTTGGCAGATGTACGCTGTCCACCCGCAACCAACTCTGCCAGACGCTCGGCACTCTTCAGTGCTTTCGTCAGGTCAATCGGGTTCTTACGACGGTAATACCGTTGCTCATAAATGGTAGACATCGCACGGTACAAAGAAACACGGTTTTGAGACCGGTCCGAAGCGCGAAACCGATTGATCCTCTGCTCTGTGTATTTTAAGAATCGCACCGCGTTGCGATAATTCTTACAACGACCAAACTCAATCCCAAGTTGCAACGAATTATAAGGATTGTACTTGTTGCGTGCATTGCGTCCCAACAGATTCAAAAGGCGGCTGCCATGCGTTCTCATCTTTTGCTGACAATAGAAACGAGCCAGACTCAGCTGTGAGGAGAAAAACTGAGAGTGTCCTTTGCGAACCTTTTTAAGACATGCAACCTCTTCTTCCTCAAGCGGGAT
>JALTMC010000892.1:264-7808 GCA_027005175.1 Myxococcales bacterium | reverse complement strand
AAGCGGGATCTTGTTAATAATCTTCTTGCGAATTCGAGCCAATTGGCAGCGTTTGCCTGAGCCTCCACTAAACTTGACGATCATAGCCCCTCCACCACGAGTGACTTCAAAAACCTTCTGGGATTTACTCCCACCACGCATCGCCCAAACACGCTGCCATGTACCCGTAGGCATATAGACACGAATACGTCCGCTTTTTCCAGCTTTTGCAAGAGTTTCATCACAGTCACCTTTCAGAAGGAATCGTGTGCCCCTCACGGCCTTCAACACAACGATCCGCTTGCGACCGCGCTTGCGCCGAAAACAACGGGGTTTAAGGATAACTTTATCGCCGGGATCAAACTCGGTAAAGTTGGCAGACATCTCATACGCAAAGCGACCTTTTTCAAGACGTAGCTTTTGACGAATCCGGCGAGGTCGAAACAAACGCGGATTGGGAGAATAAAAAACCACCCGAGCACGACGGCGCATGGGACGACCTGTATGTTTGTAGACCTGCACCTTATTCGGAGTGGAGAGAGTCAAAGCCTTGCGACCATTGATCTTTACCCGAACTCCCGCAATATTCGACTTAAAGGATATCGTCAAAGCAGGGCGAGCCTCAAAATTTGCAGAGACCTGATACTCCGAACGCCCTGCCTCCAGCGCCACACGCTTCGTCACCTGCCTCACCTTGTAAGCATACCGATTCTTGGCCTTAAAACGCAGCTTCACAGCCCGTGGACGAGAGCGCTTGTCTTTGTGCATATAAACCAGACTTCCACCCGCCTCAGGAATAAAGCCCAAACGACGACGACCACGATAAACAAGAATACCTCCTGCGTTCGCAGAAATCGTGATCTTGTAAAGCCCTGAAGACTTCACCGGCACCGGTGCTGGTACCGCTGCCGCTGTACCCGTGCTTCCGGCAGTTCCTGTATCGCCTGTACTTCCGGCAGTTCCTGTATCGCCTGTGCTTCCAGCAGTTCCTGTATCGCCTGTGCCTCCGGCAGTTCCCGTATCGCCTGTGCCTCCGGCAGTTCCTGTATCGCCCGCATTGGCGACAGGAGCAGGAGCAGGAGCAGGCTCTGGAGCCTTAAATTGACCATCAACAGTGTAGTCGAAGAGGTCTTTCTTAAAACGAACAGTCTTTCGAATACGACGAGGTTTAATCTTGCGGTTGGGAGGTCGCATCTCGATCCGCACACGACGCTTACGATAGTTTGTATACTCAATCACAAAAGGTTTTACGGGATCGGTAATCACACCTTGCATCTTGCGGTTGAGATAAACTTTGATACCAGCAATATTGGCAGTCACGGAGATTTTGATCGGTGGCTTCTTCTCGAAGGTCACGTTGACTTCATACTTGGCCTGCCCTGTGTCAATCGTCAACTCTTTTTTGATCGTAGACTCTTTGTAAGCTCTACGCTTACGACCTGTAATTCGAAAGGTAAATTTCAAGGCCCGTGGTGAGGTTCGACGATCACGATGACTGTAAACCAGAGCACCACCTGCATCACGAATTCGGCCGAGGTACCGACGACGACACCCTCGACAGTAGACCTTGGTGCCTTTTACATTGCTCTTGATAACGATCTCGTATTTACCAGAAGGCCGCACAACAGGAGGAGGAGCAGGAGTATCTTGTGCTCTCGGTGCTGCCGGTACTGTGGAATCACTCGGAGCTGCCGGCGCTGTGGAATCACTCGGAGCTGCCGGCGCTGTGGAATCACTCGGAGCTGCCGGCGCTGTGGAATTGTCCCGAGTAGCCGCACCTCTTGCAGAAGCAACCATGTTGTTATTATCGTTGCTATCCGTGTTATCGGAAGTGTTGCCGTCGTTACCATCCATCGCAGATGGACGCAAGAACGCATTGACTTTGATTTCTTGTGGAATCCAACCACGTTGCGTTTTTCTCATTTTGAGAGGTTTCTTGAAGACAAAGAAGTTGCCCTTACCTCCACCCACAACCTTGATCCGAACGTACTCTCCGACCTTTCCTTTGTGGGTCCCTACAAAGGTTCCATACTTATCGGTTTTTCCGATCTCTTTGTTGTTGATTCGGATACTAACTTTCGGGATACCTGCTTGGTCACTGGTCAAGACAATGACTTTGATGGGAAAAACCCCTTTGGTTGGTCGAGAAGGCTTGCATGCCATCAAACCCAACAAGATACCGAATCCTGTAAAAATTCCCAGGCAAAGCCGCAAAAGAAATGAGTTGGGCTGGCTCTTGGACATTGGATTTCTCCTTGTCTTGAATCGATTGAAACGAAAGTCTATGAAACAAAAGATAGTTTTCATTCGGGGATAGGAGCTTTGCCACCCACCCCTGATGTGCGTTTTTCTTCGCCTTTTTGGGTTTTCTTAACAACCTCAGGCAAGGGGCGACTCTTCTCCACCATCTTGATCTCACCAATGTTAATATTGCGTCCCTGGTAAGTAAAACGTATGGGCCGGGCATGGTAGCCCTCTTTTTTGACACTAACCACATACTCGCCCTCGCTCAAGGCGACCTTCACAGAAGCACCCTGCCCATCTTCAGAGCGTTGACTCCGAAAGCAAATTTCAAAGCGTCCTTCACGATTGGTGATCTTTGGGCTGGTGGCAGGCTTCGTCTCCACGATAACATAAGAGAAACCGCTGTCATCCTCCTTCACCACTCGACCTTTAATGCACCCTTTCAACTTCACAACTTTGGCTTTTGCTACAGTATTCTTGCTACCTCGACGGGTGGTTTTTGTTTTGGGGCAACCCCAACCAAAAAAAGCAACCATCACACAAAACAGCCAAATACGTATAACTTTAGGTATTCTCACTGTATTAAACCCCTGATTTTCATATCCTAGTTTCATGTCCAGATGTGAGACAAACAAAGCTCATTGTTTCTGTTTATCCTACGAATCTCACGACCTTGGGAGATTCATGTTTCAACAGTTTTCTCACATTATTGATGCCTCTTACTCTCTCTATGTCTGATAACAATAAGCTTTATCCACAAAAGTCAGAAGAAACAATCCTTACCAAACCACTCCATCCTCAATCAAGGATTGAATCCGCCCCAGAAGCGTCTGGAGAAGGGGGCTCTGGTGCTGTTTCCAACGCAGGCTCTGGTGCTGTTTCCAACGCAGGCTCTGGTGCTGTTTCCAACGCAGGCTCTGGTGCTGTTTCCAACGTAAGCTCCGCTGCATTTCCTTCACTTGTAGCCTCTGAAGCTCCCTCTTTCGAAGGAACAAAAGGCTTTAATCCTTCTCCATTGGACAGGCACAAAGCCCCCTGCCCTGGAACGAGAAAGCATCCGTAGTTTTTAACACACTCGCCTGATTTGGAGCAGGCTAACGCATCAATGGAGGGGGCTTGTTTCACAACACAAGCGACAAAGCCACATGAAAAAAACAACCCACAGTACAGCAAGAATTTAGCGGTTCGTAGAAGCTTCAACACATTCACCTGGACAATCCGATAACGCAAAGGGGCTTCGTGTCAACCCAAAAAGGCAACACAGGCAGCGTCCAACAAACAGTAGCAACTCGGATTTTGTACCACGCCCCCCTCAAAAAGGCAATACACCCACATTGCCTCTTGTCATTCTCAACAACAAGAGCCTGTTCCGGTTTGTGAGAGTCTCTAAACTCGCAGCCCCGATCACACCTCAACCTTCTGTTCAGCGAGCAGAGTTTGAAGCTCTTCTTGAAGTACCTCCCACGCGACATACCCTTCTTCTACCTGTTTTTTCAGTGTTTGATACTCTTGGGTGCTTTGGGTTGCCTGTTCATAGTTATCGTAAAATGACGGTGCAGACATCAGCTCTTCCAACGCAGCCAGCCGAGTTTCTTGTTCTTCTAACGTTTGCTCTCCGGTTTCGATCTTTTTTTCCAGTTGACGACGTCGGCGTGTGAACTCCCGCTGTACAGCCTGCTTTTCACTATAGCTCTGCCGTCGCTCTTCTCTCTCGTCGGAGCCCTCTTGCTTTTTCGTGCTCTGCTTGGAGTGAGCCGGGCTCGAAGTCGTTGGTGCAGAGTGAGTCCTGTTGTCTTGATGAACCGTGGTCCAACGCACACCATCCTGATCACCCACGGCCTCACCCATTCTCTCTTTGGTATGGCGGTATTCTTCATAACTACCGAGGAAGTGGTGTGCTTTCCCTGCGTCCACCTCCACCACAGATGTAGCAAGCTCTTCAATAAAGTGACGATCATGGGAGACAAAGACAATCGTCCCCGAAAACTTCTTCAACGCTTGTAACAAGACCTTTTGTGCATGGATATCCAGATGATTGGTCGGTTCATCAAGCAAAAGAACGTTGTAGGGTTGAAGTAACATCCGAGCCATTGCAAGACGGCTGCGCTCTCCCCCTGACAAAACAGAGACCTTCTTATAAACGTCATCACCACGGAACAAAAAACTACCGAGTAGAGTTCGCAATTTAGGAAAGACATCGACATGAGCGACACTTTCGATGCTCTGCAAGACATTGTGTTTTGGATCTAAGACGCTGCGTTGATCCTGAGCAAAGAATCCAATATCTGCAAGATGACCCAAGACTCGCTCTCCTTCAAAAGAGTCTTGGTCTGCCATAATTCGCATCAGGGTGGACTTTCCCGCACCATTGATACCCAGCAGAGCCACACGCTCTCCGCGTTCAAGCTTCCAATCGATACCGCGCAACACCTTGTTGTCACCATACGCCTTGTGGATCCCCTTGAGTTCCAGCACAATACGTCCCGATCGAGGAGGCTCGGGAAAAGAGAAGCTAACCTCCGGCGGGGAAGGAGGGATCTCGATCCGCTCGATCTTGGCCAACTGTTTGATCCGACTCTGAACCTGTGTCGCTTTCGTTGCCTTATACCGAAATCGCTCAATAAAGCGTTCGATCTTGGCGATCTCCTCATCTTGCCGCCGCTTGGTCTCTCGCAAGACAGTGAATCTCTGCTCACGCTTGATCTCATAATTTGTAAAGTTGCCATAGTAATCCGTGAGTTTGCCCGCAAACAACTCTGTACAACGCCTGACCACAACATCAAGAAAGTGACGATCGTGAGACACTAAGACCACAGCGGAGGGATAATCGTTGAGATAGTCCTTCATCCAATTGCGGGCTTCCAGGTCAAGATGGTTGGTCGGTTCGTCAAGAAGCAGCAGAGAGGGTTGCCGCAACAAGAGCTTCGCCAACGCGATTCGCATCTGCCAGCCCCCGGAGAAATGCTCACAAGGCTTCTGCCAGTCTTCCTTTGAAAAGCCTAAACCTTCCAAAACACGTCCGACTTCAACATCCATACGAAACCCATCTTGGTGCCGAAAGTGTTCTTGCAGCGCACCATAACGAGAGAGGAGAGTCTCATACTCCTCATCGGCTTCTTCGATCTGTGACAGTTTCTCTTCCAGCTCTCTGAGTTGCTCATCCATGTCAAGCAGTTCAGAAAAGACAGAGCGTACTTCATCAATGAGAGATTGCCCTCCATACGTAATACCGTCCTGAGGCAGATAACCAAAGGTTGAACCCTTGGGCACATTCACTTCACCGGCATCCGGCTCAAGATGCCCTGCGATGATCTTCATTAATGTTGATTTGCCAACACCATTGCCCCCAATTAACGCAACACGGTCTCCCGGCTTAACCATCCAGCCCACTGAATCAAGCAAGCGACGACCACCAAACTCTAAAGTGATATCTTTCAGAACAAACATGATTCCGACTCCAGATCGCTACACATCCATCTCACGTTATGCGATATGAGAGAACATCCAAGAACAAAAATGGGGAACATCGACATGGGTAATCTTGAATGTGTTACCGTATCCAAGCATAATCATCGGATAGGCTCTGTGGAAGAGGAGTTGGTTCATTCACTTTGTTCGAGGAAGTTCACAAGTTGGCTACGAGTGTCACGCAGCCGAGGAGCCATCCCCTTCATTAAGCCCCAAAGCAACTTCACAGCCAGCCCCTGATTCTTTCGCAGCAAGGCCAAAAGGCTCTTTCGTTGTACGGTGAGAAGCTGGGTTTCATTGCTTTCAGAGATCGCAGTACAGTCGCGGGGGAGACGCTCAACAACAGCCAGTTCGCCAAAATTGGAGCCGGACTCCAAGGTATCGATTCGTTTGCCTCGGGCAAACAAGCCAACCTGACCATGCAGCAAGATATAAAGAAGATCGCCTTTGCTACCCTCTTTAAAGATAATCTCAGAATCTTGGTATGTCTTTAAGAAGGTAATACTCATCACATGAACCAACTCGTCGTAGGTCATGTGTTCAAACAGAGGTATCATCTGTAAAGAGTCCATCCGCAGGGTGACCTCCGTGCGGCGAACTTCACTGGGAGTAGGCTCTTCTGACTGTACAAACTCAGATGTTGTAGAGGGCGTCGTCGCGGGTGTTGTCAGTGTCGCTGCGGGCGAAGCGGGCGAGGTCGATGCCGAATCAGAGTGCTTTCGTTTCTCCGTTTCCACACACACAACAATCGCGGTAATATTGTCTTTTCCACCCCGATAGTTCGCGACATCTGTCAGCTTTTCAGCGATCAGAGACGGATTCTCTTCTGCCAGATAGGGCTCGATCTCACTGTTGCTGAAATAGCCATGCAAACCGTCACTGCAAAGCAAAAACCGATCTTTTTCTTGCAGATCCACCACAACGATATCGGGTTCCACTGTTTCAGAAGCCCCAACGGCCCGAGTGATAACATTTTTATAGGGAGACCGCTCCGCTTCTTCTTCAGTGATGAGTCCCAGGCGGAGCTGTTCGTTCACCAGAGAGTGATCTTCCGTGAGTTGATGAAGCTCCCCTTCTCGCAACAAGAAGACACGGCTGTCGCCCACATGTGCGATAATCCCCTTGTTTCCCAAGATTAAGATCACGGACATGGTTGTACCCATACCACGTGAAGCCGCCTTCGTTTGGGAGAGGTCATACACAGACTTTGCTGCGTGGTGAACGGCACTTTCTACGATGGAGGAGATCTTCTTGCGATGTTTCTCTGGGTTTTCTGCCACCAAGGCACGGAGTTCGTCTATGTTCTCTCTAATCGCTTCATTCAGAGACTCCAAAGCCAACTCAGAGGCAACCTCACCGGCAGCATGCCCTCCCATACCATCAGCGACACCGAAAAGCCCTAACTCGTGTGAAACGATATAGTTGTCTTCATTATGGCTACGTTGTCTTCCTACATCAGTGTACGCCCATGCCTGAACTTGCAGCACCGGATTCACTCCTGCTTTTTTGTAGTTTGTACAAGGGGAGTCCCTATTTCAGGAAATCAGTATCTTGTACCCTAACCCCATTGTCAACATATTCCTACTGGTCTATACCTGGAACGGCGAACGATCTTTATCACACGCCTGAAACAACGTCAAAGTGGAATACAGCACGATGCCAGTAGAAGTGAAAGAAGGGTGGGTTACCACACCTGACCAGACGCAATTATTTTATCGCACTCGTGGGAGGGGGTTTCCTGTCGTTTTCTGTAATGGTATTGGAGTCTCAGCAGATAGTTTTTGGTCCGGAATTATTCGTCCCTTGTCCCATCATTATCAAATTATCAACTGGGACTACCGGGGTCATGGCTA
>JALTMC010000892.1:0-254 GCA_027005175.1 Myxococcales bacterium | reverse complement strand
TCCTACATCAGTGTACGCCCATGCCTGAACTTGCAGCACCGGATTCACTCCTGCTTTTTTGTAGTTTGTACAAGGGGAGTCCCTATTTCAGGAAATCAGTATCTTGTACCCTAACCCCATTGTCAATATATTCCTACTGGTCTATACCTGGAACGGCGAACGATCTTTATCACACGCCTGAAACAACGTCAAAGTGGAATACAGCACGATGCCAGTAGAAGTGAAAGAAGGGTGGGTTACCACACCTGACCAGA
>JALTMC010000891.1 GCA_027005175.1 Myxococcales bacterium | reverse complement strand
ATTGAGGTAGCGGATCAGGAGAGGTCGAATTTCATCTCTTTGGTGGAGTTGAACTGTCGCTCGCTCTGCACGACGACACACTGTACGAGCCCACTGTAACATCGCAGACGTTGGGGAGCCTCCTGGTAAAACAAAGGAGCGAAGCGGCGGTATCTCTTCGTCACAGCGGTCGATCTCCCGCTCCAGACGAGTCACATCTTCTTCTGTAATTAACTCACCTTTGGGCGTTTGATGAGAGGGGGTTGCCAACTCACTGTTGAGGAAGAAAAGTTCCAATTGAAGCTCTTGCAACAAAGTGAGCAACTCTTGATCACTGCTTTGGCTGCAAATCACACCCAACAAACTGACAACCTCATCAGCCTCGCCATAAGCTTGCACTCGCAGATCTGATTTCGAGACACGTTGTCCTCCAAACAATCCCGTATCACCGGTATCACCTGTTTTTGTATATATCTTCATCAGAGATTCTCCAGAGCTTATAGGGGAGGACACTGGGTAACCCCAGAATACAAGCCCTTCGGAGGGACTCTGGGTGACCCCAAAATAGGATACTCCTTGCTGAGAAGTCACAGCAGGATGATGCTAGCCCGAATGCTTGTGAATGATCCGAATTCGCCTCTATCAGCTTGTTGCATCAGGGCTGGTGCTTGTTGCCTCTGACGTCTTCACTGTCGCATCAGAAGCATCGGTGGCTTCTTTCGCACCAGCAGCATCGGGGGTTTCTGTTGCATCAGAAGCATCGGTGGCTTCTGTCACACCAGCAGCAGTCACACCGGAATCACCGGTGGTTTCTGTCTCGGTAGTGCTGGGAGTATTGGAGGTTTCTGCTGTCGTCGTCTCGGTAGTGCTGGAGGCTCCGGAGGCATCGGGGGCATCGGGGGCATCGGGGGCAGTGTTATTGGCTTGTGTGGAGTTTGTTGCATCGAGGGATTCGATGAACTCTTCTGCCGTGCTTTCATACATCTCTGTATCGTTCAGTCCGAGATTGTTGCTGAGAGTAGATCTTGCTTCTTCCGCGATAGTCGTAGAGGTGGTGCTTCCAGGCTTGAGTTGTTTTTTGAGTTGGGTATTTTCTTCCACTAACTCTCGCAGTTGGCGGTGGGCTCGGTGAAGTTCATTTTGGGTCACGCGGAAAGCGCGATCGTTGTTGGAGGCACGTGTTTCCAGCCGCTTCATCTGTGACTTCTCAGCACCGATTCGCTTCTTCTCACGATTGAGGTCATGCTCAAGTTTGGTGATCTTGCGGTTGGCTGCGTTAAGTTCACGCTTGAGTTGCTTATTTTCGCGTTCGAGTCGCTGCTTTTCATCGATCACACCGGACTGTATCTCACTCAGTTGCTTTTCGTACTCACTTGAGAGCTGGCTGCGCTCACGCTCCAATTCACTGCGACGAACATGAAATTCCTCCAACTGTTCACGCAGTTTTTGTAGTTCGCTGTGACCACTGGTATCATTCCGAATCTCTTCCAAACTTTTCTGCAGCTCTTCATTTTCCTGACGCAGTGTATGCATCTTTTTGCGTTGGGCCTTTTGTTTGCTTTTCAGCTCACGGGCTTCTTTTCGCTGAGTTTCCAGTTCTGCTTTGTTGTTTTGGGTTTTTTGCTGGAGAGAATCAGCAAACGAACGACTTTGTTCGAGATTCTTTTCCATTTTGTCCAATTGTTTTTGTTTGTTCTGTGCTTGCATCATGAAAATGCCTGCAATCAAACCAAACAGACCAACGATAATCCAGGGTATCATCACACTTTTTCCTCGTGTATCTTTTCAACGCTTCGCTTGTGTGGGGGTTTTGCCCGAATGATTCACGAAACGGTGGGCTATCACTCGCAAAGTCCGGTATCTACAGTGCCATGCTTGGTTCGCCACCCTCGACGGTACAGCGTACCGCTTGTGGGATCGGACCTACGTCTTCCTCGCACCTGCTTGTCCTTTCCTTCGTTTCGCCTTCTGCAATCATAAATAAGCTGGGTTAGGTATAAACCAACAAATCGCCTATACTATCCGGGGAACGCGAGTTGTCAACAAGAACTTATGTTTCTTGGACAAAGGATTGGATCAGGGAGCCAGGAGCGGAGAGGTAATGGCCCAGAGTTGTGGGGTCTGAAGTCGTTTTACAAGCTGCTGCCAGTACGTCAAAAGTTGGGGTAACAAAGAACCCGATGGTGTGGGAATGATTGTTTTGCGAAAGCGAGTGAACAATTGTGCCAGCGGATCTTGGGATTGTGGGGTTGCTTGTTGCACAGAAAATCCAATCGCTTGTAGAGGGGCCAGTCGCCAGTGGGAGCGGGTGGGCCACGACAGGTAACGCAATCGGACGTGCGGTGCTATTCCTGCGAGAGCACGAGCCTCTCGCAGCGCCGTCCACAATCCGCCAAGTTCATCCACAAGTCCCAGCTTTTTGGCTCGAACCCCCGACCACACACGTCCTGCCGCGACCTTATGTACGGCGGAGACTTTCATCTTGCGGCCTGTCGCGACTTTTTTTAAGAACATCGTGTATCCCACTTTGATATGAGCCTTAAACAACTTGCGTTGTTGTGGAGTCCAGGATGTGTATGAATGAAACAGACCCACAAGGGGGCCGCCGCGTTTGATGCTCTGAAAGTTGGCTCCAATCTTTTTGAGCAGGCCAGACAAATCAAACTTACCTGCATAAATACCGATAGAGCCTGTGATTGTCGCGGGTGAGGCGATGATCTTATGGGCTGGTGCCGAGATATAATAACCACCTGATGCGGCGACCGAGCCCATGGACACCACAACGGGTTTAACTTTACGTAACAGGCCGACATACCTCCAGATTAAGTCGGAAGCCAGAACCTCTCCTCCGGGAGAGTCTACACGGAGCACCACAGCGCGAATGTGTGAGTTGTACTGGGCTTGAATCAGGCTTTGAATAATGGTGCTTGCACCGGAGAGGTGAACTCCAAACAAGGGGTCGTCCTGGTTGGTTCCTGAGACAATCGCTCCGTCAACGTGAATCACTGCAATGGCTTCTTGCAATCCTTTCCATCGAGAGGGAGCATGCTTGCGTTTAAAATAACTGGCGTCGATCTGATACCGAGAGCCGTACAGCTTCGCCATCTTTTTCCACATCTCATCCCAATACAAGACGTCGTCCACGAGCCCATGAGTCTTGGCCAGAGATGCATGGTGAATGCCTGTTTGTAACCAGCGGTTCACCTTTTTTACTGAGACCTTTCTGCTGTGGGCCAAGCCTTGAATTATTTGTTGAAACAGATCGTCCAACAATTGTTCCGATGCCTCGCGATGTGCAGGTGTTAACTTCGATTGGGTAAATCGATTGGGTCCTGTTTTGTATTTCCCAAACTTCACATACTGTGGAGTAATTCCAATCTTTTTTAGAACGTTGGCTAAAAATAGATGCTGGGTAGCCAGTCCATTGACCCAGATACTACTTGTGGGGTTCAGGAAGATCTTGTCCGCGACACTCGCGAGGTAGTATGCCTTCATCTGTGCACCATTGAGATATACGATCACTTTCTTGCCGCGTCTCTTGAAGCGCAGAAGTGCCTGACGTAGTTCCTGAACCTTGGCTAGCCCACATCGCAGAGAACCGATTCTCACAAGCAAACCACTCACTGCTTTGTCTTGTCGAGCCCTCTCTATCGCGAGGATGAGGCGCATAAACAGAGGGCGGCTTTTGCCAAATGGGAAGCCATGCGTTCGCTCAGGGAGGCTGCCTGAGATATCCAAGAGAGGCATTCGGTTGCGAGGTTGATAGAGAGACCGGTAGTGGGAGCCACTGTACCAAAGGCCCGCAGTCCAGCCTGCCCAGCCTGCTTGGGTTTGCGGCTGTGTCGGAAGGTTGAGTGCTGCCATGGTTTGAAGGCCCACTTTCCCCCAACGAAAGCCCATAAAGGCTTCCAAGCCCACTGCATTCACAGGTACGCTATGACGGGCTCGCACCCCGATGATCCATCCAGGTACGGGCTCTCCTTGCATTCGATAGATAAATTCAAAGCCTTGTCCTGTCTCGGGCAGTCGGATATCGGCGGAGAGCAGCCATCGGTCGTGACCTAGGGGGCGCAAGGATAGACCGAGTTCCCAGCTCCGTGGAATGGTTGTCTTGTTGCTCCACATGGGTGCATTCAGGTTGCGGGCCATCACACCGAGGGATAAGAAGTTCCATGGGCGAAAGACCAGGCCAGCGTCCATCAGAAAGAGACCCTGGATGTCTTGGTTGTCACCCATCATAGCATGGAAATTAAGACCAAAAGAAAACAAGGTGCCCACTCGAAATGCGCTGCCAAGAGTCAGGCGAGCGTAGGCACCCAGGGGAGGGACTCCACCGACGGATAACTCAGGGTACAAGATCTGAAGCCCTACACCCAGGCCAAGGAATGACAAGGGTTTGAAGGATACAAACAGTGCATCTCCTTCCCCCCGTCCGACTTCGGAGATACTGCCTACATCCGTATGGAGATAGTGCAAACCCCAGGCAGGCTGGAACGCGAGGCCAGCCGGGTTGAGATAAAGGGCTGTGGGGCGGTCATTGTCTGCCACGGAGCCCCAGATGCGTGCCAGTCCAGCTGTTGGGGTCGGTCGAGTTTGCGCCTGAACCCACAAGGGTACACAGAAGAAGAGTCCTACGAACAAAGCTGTGAGTTGATGAAAAACCCTGAACTTGTGGCTTGTGGTCCGTGGCTTGTGGTCCGTGTCTTGTGGGTCATTCAAGCTGTCGAAAGCTTGGGATTTGGAAGAGATCTTTGATGACTTCATCAAAGTAGTCTGGCAAGTACTGGTTCCAAATCTGGATCGGCAACTTGGAGATCGTGGTTCGTGGTGATATTCCCCAGGCAAAGATATACTCCATTAAGTAGCTGACGTTGCGAGCGAGGTGGCCGCGATACGATTGGTTGACACGTTGTCGCAAGAGGCGTTGCTCGTGCATACTGCGACCGATTTCCGACTCCAACATCTCTTGGTACTGTGTCATGATCAGCTCGATATGGATCGAGGGTTCCCCCTCTCGTACAAAGGAGCAGAACTTTTCTTGAGCGGTGTCGGAGATGCCTCGAAAGGAGAGACGATCGAGAGCGAGAGAGGACAGTTTGGGAGCCAGCATCTCTTCGATGTTTGGAAAGAATCGAAATACAACATTGGTTGCGTTGTAATGACCGCGATGTTGCTCAATTTCTACGAGTTCGCATTGGGTGTCTCTTTCGAGCAGTTGGAGAACTTCTTTTTCTTGTTCGGGTTCAACGATCACTTTGAGACCCAGTACATCATCGAGGACAAACTCCAGATGTGGAGCGAACAGGTGCCCTCGACGCAGGGTTGCGCTCAGGTTTCTTTCGGCGCGTTCGTATTCATCGAGCATGGCTTCGGCAGAGACAGACCATGGCTGGTTCCAACTCTTGGGAGTTTGGCTGAGTTGGGTTTGATCACGGGTTTGGTCTTGGAGTCGTGCGAAGATATAATCTGTGATCCGACGTGCTCCCTTTTCCGCGATACGCCGGACTCGTTTGATCCGAGAAGAGCCCACATAAGCCCACTGGCCATTGCGTTGTACCGCAAACAAGGTTCCGAGAAAGGGAGTCTCTCGGAAATAACGCTCTGGATTGCGTTGGTATCTCTCGATCAAGTGCAAAATACGATCATTGACATAAGGGGGGTTTTGTACCAGGAGATCCTTGAGTTCTCCTTTGGTATTGACCTGTTGAACATGAACAGGCTGTCCTGTGAGCCGAGAGAACAGCCATTGTGTTATGTATTTGTTGATCCGCTCAAGCCACAAACTGTTGTAGTTGATCAATTCTTTGAGACGGGGCGGGTCATTGTTGTCGAGTTGGTTGTGAAACCAGCGGCGAGTGAGGGCCGAAAACTCTTGTCGATAAAGAAAGTTATTGATTCGTATCATCCGTCTACACGAACCATTCCTGAGCGCACTCCAGGTGCTGAAACCACTTCGATCACACGCATTCGACGACGGTGAGGTTGCTCTTCCAGGCGCTTGATGACTTCTTGAAATTTGCGAGCTGCCTCAGCTCCCTCTGCTTTAACGGCGCGAACGCGATAAGATTCCTGCCAATGGACGGACTCTACAGGAGTGGTAGTAGAGCTTCCAACGGGGGCTATCGCTGCTATGCGCATAGTTAAGACTCCTGGCTGCAGGTCGAAGTTGATGCTTCAGAAATAGACTCAAAAGGTATAGGTGGGAGGGCTGACTGTACAAGGGTTTGACGCGCTTCCTGTTATTTGCATCTTCAAGACAACGATGGTATATCAAACCGTCATCGAAGTCAAAGTAGGCTTTGGGTGGAGCAGCAGCTATGAGTTGGCTCTGTATTCAGGAAAATAGGTGCATTCAAGGAAAATAGATGCATTCGGATTCCAGTGAAATTCAACGATTGTCCCACAACTGGGTTGCCATTACTTGGCAGCTAGGAGATCGTGAACGACAGTTGAGACGTGGCCTCGTTTCACCAGAAGAGAGATTGTCCGATATCTTGCAACGTGCTCTGATGGAAGCTTGTGTGATGGGCTACCTCAACAAAAAAATTGCCTTTACGGAGCCTGATGAATTTAGCAAACAATGGCAAGTGGTGGTGTTTCGAGATGGCAAAGAGATCGAACTGCCTCTGGAACAAAAGGTAGAGGAATTGTCATTATCGGCGGGAGAGCGACTGATCCTTCGTCCCCTCTCCTCCACAGAGGGACATCGTTATTCTGTGGACGACCTTCCAGGAGCTACAGGTCTTCCCCAATCTTTTGTGACATCTCCATCACGGAGTTCTTCCTGGCTGACCTACTTCTTGACGGGGGTTGTCGTTCTTTTGGTCGTTGTGGTTGTGCTGGTGCTGGTCAAACTATAGAGCATCATGAGAGCACAAAGGGACGAATATGAGTGAAACCAACGATCTTGAGATCCTCCTAGACTCCGGAAGCAATCAGGAACTGCAAAGCTTTATCAAGTTGTTGCAACGCGATGAACTGCTCGAGTTACTGCTGGAGTTTTCATCCGAACAGTCGGAGCGTATTCTTCAGTTTCTTCACCCTTCGGAAGTGGCTGTTCTGCTAGGAAAATTACCAACAGAGCAGTGGCAGTTGATCATCGATCGGCTTGATCGAGAACAACTTTCTGCGATGTTGGCAGAGTTAGAAGACCCAGACCTACACCACATATTAAATCACATACATGAGCGTCGCTTGCCTCGTCTCTTAATGGAGATGGAGTCGGATGATGCCGCCGATATCCTCGGCTCCTTGCCTTTGGAAGTCGCGTACCGCGTCTTGTTGCAAATGCCCCTCGAAGATGCGATCCCACTGCGTCGCTTGCTACAGTACCCCAAGGACACTGCAGGCGGCTTGATGCAGACAGAGCTGGTGCAGGTGACGCTCGGTGCCACCGTGGCAGAGGCGATCGAAGAAATCCGTCGTCAGGTGGTCAAAGAAGATGGTGATATCGACATCTACGAAGTTTATGTGACCAACGAGAAAGGAGAGTTGGAGGGGCACTTTTCTCTGGATCGCTTGATTCTCGCATCAGCCGACACCCCGATTCGCGACTTGGTGGAAGATGAAGTCTACTGGGTTCCTGTGGAGCTTGACCAGGAGGAAGTCGCAGCATACTTCCAACGATATGATCTTGTCTCGATTCCTGTCCTCGATCAAGAACGTATCCTTCTCGGTCGAATCACAGTCGATGATATCGTTGATGTTATCGAAGAAGAAGCCTCGGAAGATATCTTTCAAATGGCGGGTGTGGGTGGAGACAACGTCGTCTATGACCGGACCTTGCGCAGTGCCATGCTTCGCCTCCCTTGGCTGGTTATCAACTTGTTTGGTGGCCTGCTTACAGGTTATCTAATGTGGTCTTTTAAAGGTGGGCTCAGCGAAAAGTTAATGGTTGTGCTCGTCTCTTTTGTTCCTGTTATTACAGGGATGGGAGGTAATGTGGGCACACAGTCATCGAGTATCACTGTGCGGGGCTTTGCCATCGGACGTATCGAGCTGGTCAACTACACACGCTATCTCTTAAAAGAGATGCGAGTGGGAGCCTTGATGGGCCTGACATGTGGCCTTTCGCTTAGCCTCGTCGGATGGATCTGGCACGGAAATGCAATGCTCGGCTTGGTCGTTGGATTGGCTCTGTTTTGTGCTATGACTGTGGCGGCCACGATGGGAGCTGTCTTTCCCGCGATCTTTGAGAAAATTGACATCGATCCTGCACTGGCATCCGGACCTTTTGTCACTACCTTTAACGACGTCACTGGAATTGTTATCTTTTTTTCGATGGCCTTGCTCTTTCGAGCGTGGTTGTTGTAGCGGATACAAGGCTTCCAAGGCTAGCCTGTGTGAACCGTGAATCTTTGGTGGCACTCCCATTTCCTTGAATCTGGGAATGAGTTTGACGTCTTTTTCCTTGTATCGGTCTAGGTTTTGCTCATTCTTGCAACGAGTGACATGAATAATCCGGTTAGCTTCTTGTACTCGACGACAAGCTTCGCTAACATGTGTATCTGTCGATTGAGGAAACGAGAACCACATTGTGTCAGTCATTGTATTTGTTGTCACAATGATTCAGAGATAAAAGCTGTCAAAAAGACGGTGGATAGTGAAGGAGCAACGGATGAGTCAAGAAGATACCGTGATTGGTATTGACCTGGGTACTACAAACTCTTGTGTCGCGATTGTACAAGCTGGCCGTCCTAGCGTGATCCCGAACCGTGAATCTCGTTCCACGACGCCTTCCATTGTGGCGTTTACGCCCAAGGGGCGTCGCCTTGTAGGCCAACTCGCAAAGCGCCAAGCCGTTGTTAACTCAGAGAATACGATCTTTGCGGCCAAGCGTCTCATCGGTCGTCGCTGGCAGTCCAAAGAGCGTGAACAGCTCGAACAGTATCTGCCCTACGAGCTTAAAGAGGGTGAACATGATGATATCCGGATCGCTTCTCATGGTGAAGAGTATAGCCCCGCTGAGGTGAGCAGTATCATCCTGGCAGAGATGAAAACGATCGCAGAAGAGTTCTTTGGTCATCCTGTGCAATACGCTGTCATTACAGTGCCCGCTTACTTCAACGACTCCCAACGTCAGGCGACCAAAGATGCTGGCCGAATGGCAGGTTTAGAGGTCCTTCGTATCATCAATGAACCCACTTCGGCTGCTCTGTCGTACGGTCTCAATCACAGTGACCAACGACGTATCGCCGTCTATGATCTCGGTGGAGGAACTTTTGATGTCTCTATTCTTGAAATCCAAGACGGAGTGTTTGAGGTTCTTTCAACAGCAGGGGATACCTTTCTCGGGGGCGAGGACTTTGACCAGCGTGTGATCGAA
>JALTMC010000890.1 GCA_027005175.1 Myxococcales bacterium | reverse complement strand
AAGAGGGGCTACTTTGGGTGTACCTTCCTGTTCGCCCTGATATTCGTCAACAAGCTGCTGTCCATCCGCGCTGGATGGGGGACCCGAAAATGGCGTCGTTAAGCGTCCCGTGCCTTCGCCATTCCCGCTCAGTGCTTGCATAGTTGTGAGTTTTGTAAAAATGACTCTTGCGAAAAACGCGACAACAAGTAAAAGATTGCTAAGAGAGAGAAAGAGAAAAGTGAAGTTGCAAACTTGTGTACCACCAATTCTCTTTGGTCTTGTTGTAAGGTTCACCGAACTTGTGCTGATTGATCCATTGTTCAGAGAGGAGTTGATCAGGTCGATGATTTCTCTTTCTTGCATGGTTGGCTCTTTGTGTTTGTTCATCTGATTCAGGTTGAGACATTCCGAAATTGGAGTGAGAGTTCGGTTCTTGTCGTGACCGGTGAAGTAGAGAATAATCCGATTGCCCTTGTGAATGGTGGCAATGTCGAGGAAGTCGATCATGAGATGCCGAAGGGCGGAGGTCGCTTCCTCCTTGCTTCGCGGAGACATGTCGTCGATGGATTCTGTGATGGCGTCCGCGGCTGTGGGAGTCTGGGCTACGACGCGAAGAGCGTCGGGTGTGCCGAGTTTGGGCGCTGCTGATGGCAGGTCTTTGGTGCCTGAGTCGCCGTCTTCGTGCACTGGTGTCCATGTTGGGATTTCCAGAGTGGGTGAGTCGAGTGCAGGTGTTTGGGGCCGAGAACGTGCGGGCGTTGCGGCACGAGAAAATTCTGGTGTCTTAGTTGGACGTGTAGGCGTTGTTAGGTCTTGGGCGTACGGCGATTGAGGAATCCGTGATTGCGCTGGAGTTAGCGGAGTGCCGATGCGAGCGACGTTGGAATTCTCTGCAACTGCTTGGGCCTTTGGGATTGGGGTGCTGATGACTCGGCTGATGGGCTTTTTGGCTGTTGCTTCCTTTCCGCCTGCGCCAGTTGCGTTTGGGTGAGTGCTGGCCGCGACTTTTCTGATAGCGCGAGACTGGGATCTTTGGATACATAGACCAGTACTGCGGAGCTGCTTGAGGCGGAGATGTCCTTGAGGGACGAGTTGCGGAGTGAGGTGCTTGATATGTCCGATTTGTACCATTTGCCGTTGTGTTCGAATGTAGCGGTGTAGTGGCCTTGCATTTGTGGACCCGTGAAGTTGGATACGCAGACGAGATCGTAGTGAATTGGCATCACGTTCTTCTTGCCTTTGACCGAGAGCACGGTGGGAACGGATAGCTGCCAATCTTCGAGAAGGCCATTGGCTGTGGGTTGACGCTGGACATTGACGACGATGCATGGTGGTGCGAACATGAGACCTGTAAAACGCTTGCATTCGAATTCGTCATGGATGGCTTTGTTAATGCAGAAATTACATTTTTGCCTGACAGGTGCAGATGCGATGAACGCGTTCTCGAGGCAGGGCGCGAGGTCTTGTGCCGTCTTCTGATCGGGGCGCACTATATTGATGATGGGATCGAGTCGGAGTGTGTGGTTACTCGCTGGATGAGGCTCAGATGCGGTGGGTGGCTGATGGGAGGCGCTTTCCAGGATGGGAGCGCCGAATGTTTCGATCATTGGCCGAGTACCCTTTACGGCGAGGTGCTCCTTGTCCACTTCTTCGATGATTTCAAGGAATCGTTGAGTGAAATCTTCAAAACCGGTGATCTTTTGTTGTTTTCCCTTTTCCGAGCTCCTGCTGGAGTAGTAGGCCATACATCCTTTCAGAGATTTGATGGAGCCTTCCTGCAGTGATGCGAGCAGGGCTTTGGACCATGGTCCACACTTGGCGAGTCGAGCGAGGTTGGATGGTAGGTCTTTGAAGACACGTGCGATGATCGTGAGAATGGTTGCGAGCCAGCAATGGTTTGAAGTGTTAGGAGGAAGGGCGTGGAAGCCGAATTTCTTGAGGTCGGTGAAGTCGAGGGCTCCCCAGATGTCGTTCTCTGCTTCTCTGAGCATTTGTGCGGATCGTTCACTTGAGGTGTTGGCGAGCCGGCCCGTTTTGATGAACTTGTGAATGCCTTGCGCGATTTGGTCGCGGCGGTATCCTCTGTCCTTGAGGATGACGAGAATCTGCTTGAAGTTTGCGATGGTTGTGTCAGCTGTGGTGGACAGCTTGTTGGCGTAGACAATAGCGCCTTTGACTGTGCCTGCGTAGATGTGCGATGGGAGATGGGATTCAATGTTGGGGTAGCGTTTGATGTCAATGGGAATGACGTCTTGCTTGTCGGCCATGCTGGTGGTTACTCCTTTGTCCGTTTCGATTCTGAATCCACAGAAGACGACGTTGCGTGATCGCTCTGATTCCGAGTATTCGAGTTGGTAC
>JALTMC010000889.1 GCA_027005175.1 Myxococcales bacterium | reverse complement strand
CTTGATCTTGCATTTCCTATCGACGAAGAGCCTGAGGTTACGATAGAACTGAAGCGTGGTAAGCTCTCTCCACGTTTGCGAGATAAGAGTCGAATGCCACATCTTATTGAATATTCTCCCAAGCAACTCCGCTGCTGGAGGCGTGCTATTCTTCTTGAAAAAAAGGAACCATGGGGCGAGCAGTTGACATCAATATATGCACTACCCGTTTCTTTGGAGCTTTCTGCATACTCCACTGGGGCTGTGATGAAGAAGCCTCTTGAGTTACGTCGTTCTTGGCTTCAGCAACAGCCAGATTCATGCTCCCAGAAAATAAAATTTCGGATACTACTGTCAGAGGGACAGGTTTCCATGAAGCAAGAAGGAGCATGATGTGAATCGAATCTCTGCGTCGGCTCTCGACCTTCTGGCATCAGCTCTTGCTGCCATGCTGCTTTTGTATATTGTAACTTTACAGGAGGCTTTATTGTATACAAAGTCACTCAAGCAAAAAGCCACATTCATAAATATCAGCACTCCCAAGAATGGATGTACACTAGGAGTTTTCTATCGCAAGGATACAGATACCATTTTGCCTAATGGACCAAAGGAAGCTCTTAAGTTTCAACCACAAAAAATGGGGGCATCCAATTACCAGATCCTTCTCCATTCTGGTGGAAAAGGTCAGCCTGTAGGCAAACTTGTTGTTTTCATTCATGAATGTCCGAGTGGTAAGGTTCCAGTACAGCAAACAGTTACCATAAATGTTCTTGGTTCTGTTGCAGTACCAAAGCTGCATCGTTTAATACATACTACAAGTCCCATGATGCAACTTGATTTGGGCAAGCTGGGAATAGGGCGAGTCCATCGGGCGTGGAGCGTTTACCAGCCATAAGTGAACCCTAAAACTTTTATCCATATACTGTTTCAGTAACATCAAGAGAAACGAATGAACGAGATTCAGGAACTTAGCCTTGAAAACGATATATTGCTCAGTCGAACTCAGCGGATCTTACATGAAGTTGCTTCGGCCTCGATCTCTGGTGTCTTGCTTGCTTCTCCTTTTGCTATCTTGCTCACAAGTCTTATTTTTCTGATCCCCATCAATCTTGCATTGAATAACTTACCATCTTGGAAAAACAAGATTAAGATCTTTCCTGAGACGAAGCAAGTGCAGAGAGCTATGCTGGCATCGAACCGCTCTCTTTCTTATAAAACAAAAGCGTATCGCAACGAATACTTTCGTCGTATAGGGCTTCGTCTGACGAAAGAGCCAAATCATTTGCGGATTGGAAAGCTCTCTCTTGTACCCAATCATTTTAAATCACCTCCTGGCAGTACACTGCTCTATTTCTGCTTGCAAGGTAGGCAGATTGAAAAGAATCAGACAGATGCTACAAGCCCCTATACAACGTCCTATGCGATCTTAGCGATTGAGGTCGTAGAGCAAATCAACTTAAGGCTTTTGCGAGGGCATCTATGGGTTGCTGTCGTTGATGCTTCAAAACATATTCAGTGGTCTCCCAAGAAAGAGATCCTGTTCCTTGAACAACAACGTTGGTTGCTTCAGCTTTGGCCCACTCGTTCATTGGCAGAGCCTGGAAGTGCAGGTCGCTGGATGGTTCATTATTTTCGGAAAATACTAAAGAGTGAGTTTGCCGCCGGAGCTCTGTCTCCAGAAAAAAGAAATCGAGTTCAGGCTCAAAAATTTATCAATCATTATCTATACAGTATCTTTGCCCGACAAAAGACTTTGGCTGAGCAGACGTTTTGGACAACTTTTATGAATGGGACAAACGGCTGGGGCTTTATTCAATGGTTTACCACATTTTTGGCGATGCTTTCTTTGCTGATGCTGGGAGCTCGCTACCTCCTTGTGTCTTCTGAGATTTCTACCCTAGAGTACTGGAGTAACATTAGCCCCTTGGATCTCAAACAACAGATAAGAAGTCCTTGGATTCACAAACTTCGTTACGAGGCATCACGAGGTGAAAGTGAAATTCCACAACCTCGACTTTTAGCAACACTAAATCTTGTAGATGAGGATACATTTAAAGACAGTGATTATGTGCAAGTTCGACTTGAAAGTAGTCGCAGAGTTGTTGAGTTTCTCATTAACTCTCTTGCTTCCATAGGGTTTATTGGAACAATTACTGGTATCGCCTTTGCTATTAATCAGGCCCATCTTGTTGTGACTCCTGACGAGTTTATTCGTATCCAAGCGATTAAGAGCCTATCCAGTAATTTGGCTTTGGCTTTTTCTACTTCAGCAATATCTATATCTTCTGCCCGGATTGCTGCATCAGCAAGGACATTAAGAGTGTTGGCGGGTGACATTTCTAAGAAACCACCAAAGATAGCGACATAGTA
>JALTMC010000888.1:1538-2356 GCA_027005175.1 Myxococcales bacterium | reverse complement strand
GCCGATTCTGTCAACCCACTCGATGAGCCTCTCGTGCTTGTTGGCGTTGCTAGCCCATGCTTCGAGTATCTGCTTGATGTACTTTACAAGCGTGGGCCATCTTGGTGGCTCGTTTGGTACCCATGGGACTACGACCTTCGATAGCTCTGGCGGGCGGCGAGCCTCGCTGATCTTACCACCAACCATTATGGCTGCTCCATCGTTTTCTGGGTCGAAGAGTGGCATGCCTGGACACATCGTGTAGCAGTTTCCGCAGTACATGCACTTGTCGACATCTATCCTTATGGTCTTGTTCTTCATATCCGGTTTTAGTGCACCAGTTGGACAAGCTGCAACTGTTGATGGAATCTCACATGTTCTGCGTACAGCATCATCATCTATCAGCGGCGGTGTGCGGTGTATGCCGACTATTGCTATGTCTGACGCATGCACAGCTCCGCACATGTTAGCGCAGCAAGCAAGGCTAATTCTGCAGAGGGCTGGTAGCTTGTGGGATGTGAAATAGTCGTAGAGCTCGTCCATTATTGCCTTAACGATACCAGAAGCGTCAATAGCTGGTGTGTGGCAGTGGATCCAGCCCTGAGTGTGTATGATGTTCGTCAAGCCATACTCTCCCTTTGAGGCATCCCATGTACCGCCGCATGGGAAGCCAAGTCTCTCTTCTACTTCCTTAATTAGCTCGTCGATCTTGCTTTCGTCGGTAAGGAAAAACTCGACGTTGTGTCTGCTCGTAAATCGGAGGTAGCCGTCGGAGTACTTGTCGGCTATCTCACAGATCTCTCTGACTGTATAAATGCTGAGCAACCTTGGAGTTCCAA
>JALTMC010000888.1:0-1528 GCA_027005175.1 Myxococcales bacterium | reverse complement strand
TTACATCTCCGCTCTCAGCAACTCTCTTAATGACTCCGGGTCTTACAACTTCGTGGTACTTCCACTTTCCGTAGTTCTTAGCTATGACGGGGTGGAGGAGATCTCTGAAGTATGGTGGTCCAAAATCCGTCTTATACTCTCCCGACGCCATTAGAATAACCCCCTCTTCTTCAACTCATCCACAAATGCTGAAGACTTCAACTCCTCCTTCTCGAAGAACATGAACGGGTTGTTTCTTGGAGCTTTCACCATTCTGACATCTACGTCCTTTCCTATTACTTTCAGGAACTCCCTAACACCCTTTCTCCAGATGAGCTCTGCAATTCTCTCTCTGAACTTGCCCTCTTCATCCCACCAGTCCCAAATTGCCTCAAGTATTTCCTTTATCTCTTCATATGGCTTCTTGACTTCGATGAACGGTATTGCAACCCAACCAATTACTGCTCCTTCGAGGAATGGAGCCTTACCGCCTATGAGTATCGTAGCTCCTCTCTCATCTCCCGGCTTGAGGGCTTTCGGCATTTTGTTTATGCAGTGCATGCAGCGTACACAGTTCTTGTTGTCAATCGTCAGCTCTTTGCCATCCCACTTAATTGCCCCAGTTGGACAGAGCTTCACGACTTCGTTTTCGATGTCCATCCACTTCGCGTACTCCTTTACAGCTTCCTGATCAATCTTGATTTCATCTTTCCAGGTACCGATTATGGCAAAATCAGCTCTGGCTTTTGCAGCAACGCAATCGTTTGGACAGCCGGAGCACTTTATCTTGAACTTGTATGGCCACATTGGTCTGTGCAGCTCGTCTTGGTATGTCATTGTGAGGTCGTAACAGAGCTCAAGGGTGTCGTAGCAGGCGAATTCGCAGAGGGATGGACCCATACAGGCTGAAGGCGTTCTCAGATCTGAACCGCTGCCTCCAATGTCGAACGGTATCTCTAGCTTTGCCAAGTCTTCGAAGCACGGCTGCAAGTACTCGCTCCTAGTTCCGAGGAATATTATGTCACCCGTTGATCCATGGAAGTTTGTCAAGCCTGAACCCCACTTCTCCCATACATCACAAAGTCCTCTTAGAGCTTTGGTGGAGTAGAACCAGCCTGAAGGCATGTTTATACGCATTGTGTGGAAGTGCTCAACTTCTGGAACAATATCGCCCAGATCTGAATAGCGACCAATGACACCTCCACCGTATCCGACAACCGAAACGATACCACCGTGCTTCCAGTGCGTTTTCTTGTCTTTGTAGCTTATTTCAAGCTGTTTGAGAAGGCCTTTCGCACAACCGGGCATTTTTACATCCTTGCCCTCAGCTTTTGCCTTTTCCATTCCCTCTGCTGTCTTTCTAATCTCTTTGACAAAACTGGGCCATGGGCCGTCGGGTATTTGGTCAAGTAAAGGCGTTTCTGACATTAGCTCACCTCCGTTTGGATTTTAACATTGTTTTAGAATATATAAGTCTTTCGAAGTTTGTTTTTATCACTTCTGATTGTTAAAAAGCCGTCAAAGAAAAATTGAATGAGAAAGTTTATTA
>JALTMC010000887.1 GCA_027005175.1 Myxococcales bacterium | reverse complement strand
CTGAAGAAGTGGTGATGCCTACCCGTGTTTTGCGACAGCTCGGCGCTGAGTCGATCTTACTCACAAATGCCTCAGGTGGAATTCGCACCGATTTTGAAGCTGGTGATTTGATGTTGATTGATGATCATATCAACTTCACGGGATACAACCCTCTGATTGGACCCAACCAGCAAGAGTGGGGGCCTCGTTTCCCCGATATGACAGAGGCGTATGACCGGTCGCTTCGCGACCTCGCTATGGAAGTTGCAGGGGAGATTGGCTGTGATCTCAAGCGTGGTGTCTACCTCGGTGCCACCGGCCCAAGCTACGAAACTCCCGCAGAAATCCGCATGTTCGGTCAGTGGGGAGCTGACGCCGTTGGCATGTCTACTGTTCCTGAAGCCATTGTAGCACGGCATATGGGCATGAAAGTCCTCGCCATCTCCTGCGTCGCGAACCCGGCTGCTGGCATCGCTGAAGGTGAACTTACTCACGAAGAAGTGACTGCAGCTGTTGAAAGCAAACGCGAAGCCTTTGGCCACCTGGTTCGTGAGATCTTTAAGCGAATGTAGCCGAATCTCACTCCTTCCAGTGAATGTAGCCGAATCTCACTTCTTCGGAGGAGTTTAAGGCGGATAGCAGAGAGGTTTTAAGGGGGGATTGAGTGTACAGGTAGGACGGTTAGGGGAGGAGTTTGAGGCGTACAGGTAGGACGCGATTTTGTCCATCTTGATAGACATTGGAGTGTTTGATGGGAACACGTGAAGAGCCTATCCACAAGCCCATATAGATGTTGAGGCGTTTGTAGTGGGCTGGGTAGTTCCGTGGAATCTTTTTGATCAGGATGTCTTGCACATACTCACCTTTTTTCCACTCACTGGTGGGATAAAGGCCTTCTGCCATTTCGTGGTCCCAGTTGAGGCGATGGCGGGTCCATTTTACAGGGTCAGCATGGATAAAGACTTTCCAGTCCTTGCGAAACTTTCCAGTAACTTTAAACAAGAAGCGAATTTCGACTTTGTCGCCACGTCGGTAGCCGTGAGGCTTATTCAGTCGAACTGCGACCATACGGGCTTTTCCGCCAAAGTCGATATTGACACGTTTCCATTGTGGGCCGGGTAACTTGGGAAGTTTATTAAACCGGACATTCTCTACACCGCGAGAGCCTTTGGGGGGCTTGGTCGAGACCAGCCACATATCGTAGTGAGATCTTTCGAGAATATAGATCTTTTTCTTAACTTGACGTGCCAGGTTGCGCAGGGTTGGGATCTTATGACGTGACACCATAATGAAGACAGGTCGTTGATCCGTTGCCTTGCGTAAGAAGCTACGTGCGGTGCTCTGACGTCCCAAGAACTTGCTAAAGTTTTTGAAGTAAAATGATGTGGAGCGTTCATCCCAATTGCTGTACTCTCCAAACGGGAGTTTCCGGCCTTTGTCGTATTTTTTGTACGCCTGGTACAACGATTTGAACGAGAAGTTTGGAGCCACGGAAGGAATGAGTTTTCCGTTGACAAACAAGACAAAGATAAACACTGGAATCATCAGTGTTGCAAAGTGATAGTACCGCATTTTTCGCGACAACAGGATGAGCAAGAGGATAAGTCCCATCACGGCGAAGATCAGCAAGAAGACATTGCGTGGGTATACATCGCCAGGAGTTTGACGTTTGGTGTAGTAGGTGAACAGTTGGTGGAGAGGTTTGTAGTTGGTCATTAAGTCTTTGGCCAGCAGGATAAAGAGCAACAAGCCGCCGGCCAAGCCCATACGTTCTTTGCTGATACCTTCTTCGCGGAACAGGCTGCTGATCCAGACTCCCACAATGATGGCAAGGAAGGGCACCACTGGGAAGATATAGTGATGAAACTTTGTGGATGAGAAGGTAAAGAAGAAGTAGGGGAACATAAAGCAACAGAAGAAAAATATGTTGCGTCGGGACTTTGCTGTTTCCATATCTGTTCGGTTCCACCGGAGGAATCGAATGATCGCGATGGGAATCAAGGCAGACCAAGGAAACATTCCAAAGCCGATTTGCTTGATATACAGGTCAAAGCTATTGTTGGGTTTTTCGATTACGCCTTGAATGCGCTGGAAGTGATGATAAATAAACCATTCACGCATAAAGGGCATTCCGTGTTTGTAACACATCACAAACACCCAGCTACCAGCAACAACCAAGTAGATGAGTGCGCCAGAGAGGAACATCGCTTTGAGATGTTCTCGGCTCTCGTTGGCGTGATACAGCCAAAGTAAGCCCAGCAGCATGGAGAGAGACACGAGGGCAAACAGGTTGTTGTAGCCCATCGGTTGGCTGATCTTTGGGTTCATGATGAAGAACAGAAAGAGACCTGCGCCGAGCACAAACAAGCCCAGGGTGGGGAGAGTCAGTGAGCTTAGTTTGGATTCTTCAAAGCGGCCACGCAGATAGACGATCAGTGTGGTACATGCCAGAAAGACAACGGTAAAGAGTGATAAAAAGACCAACCAGGGTGGGATCGTTTGCTTGCCTTGCATATATCTGGCGAAGGGAAAGAAGCGGTATCCAAGAGCCACAATCAAGAAGGCACCCAACCCTATATAGAGGGGACGGGCGCGTTGCCAGTCGGGTTTTTGAGACCATGCAAAGGTCAGTCCTGTGATCACCAGGAGAAAGACAATGAGCGACGAAAGCAAAGGATAGTTTGCAAAATAGGGTTTGACCCGTCCGACATTGTTGAGCATGCCGATGAAGACGCTACCTGTCATGGCCGTTGCGACTCCAAACCAGGGAGAGTAGCCAACCATCAGCAAGACAAACAAGGTAAAGAGCAACACAACGATGGAGAAAATACCGATCTGTTGTGGGAGGGTCTTTCGATTGCGGAAGTTGTGGTAGAAGTTTTTCAGACCACGCAATGTATTGGCTTGCCAACTCAGGTAGTTTACACTTTGTTGTTGGGCAAAGAGCTGCGTACCAAAAGAGGACTTTTGTCGGGTGTTGGTTTTGGCCTTTTGAATTTGTCGTTTGAGGTTTGCGACTTTTCGCTGTGCGCCACGCAAGCGCGACTCGGTATTGCGCACCAAGTCACTGGTGACACGAGTCATCATAGGATAGGTCGTAAACCAAATCGCAAACAGAGCGATGATGGTGCCGAGCAGCACTGATGTTCCGGCTTTGAGTTTGGGTGAGTTGTAGAAAAGACCCATTCGGCGGAGTAGATCCCAGTCGCGAGTGATCAGGATATAGAAGAGAACGGCACCACCGGGAACAACAATGGAGAGCAATCCTTTGGCGAGAAAGCCCAGGCCACTGAAAAAGAAGAAGAGGGCAAAGGCGCGAGTTCCGGGGTTGCGCGAATAAACGCGTACGAGAGCCCAAATCGCAAAGGCAATGGCCAGTGTAATCCAGAGCATACTGCTTTGGTGCCAAGTTACATTCCAGTACCAAAGCTCTCTTTGCCAAGCGAGCTTTTTAAAGCTTAAAAGGTGTGTCCATGCAGGCTTTGCCAGCAGCTTGTAGCGCCAGAAGGCCACCTCAATGACTTGCGCTAGCGCAGCCAAACCGGCGAGGTAGGCAAACGAGCGAATGCCCCAGCGGCGTTCTTGGTCGTCGTCGAGTGGTCTGAGATTAAACAGGCCAAGGGCGAAGAAACCCATGGCAATGGTTTGTATGACAACATAAGGTATGTCGACCATCACCTGTCGGGATATTAAAAAGTATTGTGGGCATGTTGCCAGAACAAGGGCTGTGATAATACCGGTGCGTCGATTCCAGAGTCGGCGCACAAAGTAGAACATGGAAGCCACACCCAGGGCACCCATCAATGCGATGGGCATACGCAGATAGAATTCTGCGTTGGCAAAATCACCCCCCAGTTGCTGGATGCGGAATGTCTTGAGAGAAGACAGCATCAGCCAGAAGGTAAAGATAGGTTTTGACCAAAATGACTTAGTGGAGTTCCGATACCATGGTTCCCACCAACTGTTGTGTTGCACCATTTCCATGGCAACTTGGCTGTAGTGGGCTTCCCAAGGGTCCCATAAAGGATAGGAGCCGATAAAAGGCAAATACAAAACGGCAGCCAGGACAGCTAGGCCCAGAGCCAGCAAAGAATCAAGATACCGTTCTTGTTGATACGTCTGCGACATAAAAGTCTTCCTTTGATGTCCTTAAATTGAGTATGGTGAGTGGATTCCTCCTGTAGAGAGAATCCACGCTAACTGCACGAAAGCAGACAGCAGGATATAGGAGATCAACAGTTTGATGTCAAGGCGATACAGAGTATGTCTTTTTCTGCTCGGTGTTGTAAGAGCTTCCTGGTGCAAACGTTGTCAGTGTGTGATGGTCATTCGATCGACATAGGAATGATCAGTGGCACAGAATGCTTGGTTGGGTGCAAAGGACTTGTACAAAAGCCCGAAAAGACTGCAAGACATTGCAGCAACGGGCGAATCGATGTCGATAGGAGTGATATTTAATTGCAAACATTGAAGATGCTACAGCATTTTCCGCTTTTGCATCGGAATCGCCACCAGTCGCATTTGCGGCTACAGCGACCGCAATGGCTGGTATCTTTTTGGAGGTTGACGCATTTTTTGGCAGCGGCGCACCATGTTCGACCGCTGGGGCAACAGTTTCCACTGCTGCAAGCTTGACCGGAGGGGCAAGCATTGCCGCATGTTCCGCAGTGTTTGGCGTTCGTTTGTAGGTTGGCGCAGGAGCCACCGCAACACGTCTTGCCACTGCTGCAAGTGTTTCCACATGCTCCACAGTGCGTATTGTTTGTGCTTACAACGAAGCACCCGTTGTTGCAGCAGGTTTGACTGGAGGAACAGCAGGCAATGCCGCACGCGTTGGTTCCTGTGGGGCAGTTGAGTTGGCATGTTCCGGCAGAGCATTTTTCACCGGCCTTGCATGTCTTGTTGCAAGCACCGCAGTGGATGGGGTTGGTTTGGATGTTGGTGCATTTCCCTCCACAGGCGGATAAGCCAGGGGGACAGATACATTTCCCTTTGCTGCAGGTTTGTCCTGTGAGGCATTTTTTGGCACAGGCACCGCAGTTGTTGAAGTCTGTTGTGGTGTCCAAACATTGACTTCCACACAGTGTGCGTCCTTGAGAACATCCACATTTTCCGTTGTTACACAGCAGCCCTGGGGCGCATGAGTTGTTGCATTTTCCGCAGTTGGCGGTATCGCTCAGGAGGGAAACGCATTGGTTGTTGCAACACTCCAAGCCTTGTTGAGAGGTCGGGCAGCAAATGGAACCACATTTTTGGGTGCCTGTCGCGCATTGAAGAGAGCATTTGCCAAGGCTGCATCGTTGCCCTGTGGCACAAGTCTTCCCACACCCTCCGCAGTTGCGGGGATCTACGTTTGTGTTGGTGCATTGTTTCTTGCAGACCATCTGGCCTGTTGGACATTGGCAGACACCGTTTTGACAGGTCTGACCCAAGACACATTGATTGTTGCATGCTCCACAGTGGTCGATGTCGCTGCTGGTGTTGATGCAAAGAGTACCACAGAGTGTTTGGCCACTGGAGGGACAGCGACAGGTGCCTTTGTCGCAGACTTGAGAGCCCACACACTTGTTGTTGCACACACCGCAGTTGTTGGTATCGGTCTGGACGTCAATGCATTTTTTGCTGAGGCTACACCAGGTTTTGTCGGTGGGGCAGCAATGTCCTTGACTGCAAATCTCTCCGGCATTGCAACTCTTTCCGCAACTTCCACAGTGGAGAGGATCTTTCTGTGTATTGGCACAAGAGCCATTGCAACAAAACTCATCTGTGGCACAGGCTTTGCCACATTTTCCACAATGCTTGGTATTTGCTTTGAGAGAGACACAGGCATTGGTACAACAGCCAAATCCTCCCTTGAGAGTGGGGCAGCATGAGCCACCACAAGCGGGAGAGTCGGAGGGGCAGTTTTTGATGCAGCGACCCAGAGAGCATTTGTCGTTGGCATTGCAAGCGTTCTGACATTTGCCACAGTGTTTGGCGCTGATCTTGAGATCAAAACACGCTGTACCACAGAGTGTCCCTTGTGAGGGGCATTGGCAGTTCCCACTGCTACATGACAGGGGAGCCGTACAGGCCTTTCCACAAGATCCACAGTGTTTGGCGTCTGTTTGTGGGTCAACACATGAGCCATTGCAACAAATCTGACTGCTTGAGCATGCAGAGGACTGTCCCGGTTTGCTGCAAACACCACAATGAGACTGATTTGTCTTCAGGTTGATACAAGCTTTGGCCTCATCGCACCACGTCTCTCCTTGTGCACAACAATGCCCCTGACTGCAAACAAGGCCGCTGCTGCAGGCTTTTCCACAGCTACCACAGTTTTCTTTGTTGCTGCTTAAATCAAGGCAAGCTTTTGTTTTGTCGCACCACGTTTGTGCTTTGGGGCAACAATGTCCTGCGCTGCAGAGCTGGTCTTTTCCGCAGACTGTGCCGCATGCACCACAGTTGAGCTTGTCGGTGTTTCGATCGATACATTGTTTCGTATTGTCGCACCAGCTTCGACCTTTTGGGCAGCATTTACCCTGCGTACAAGAGTCACCTGTTTTGCAGGCATTTCCACAAGTCCCACAGTTGTTGGGGTCTGTTTTTGTGGCCACACACTGGTTGCGTGCGGCACACCACGTTTGATCTTTGGGACAACAGTGCTGCTCGCTACAATGTTGGTCTGTTGGGCATTGTTTGCCACATGCTCCACAGTTGTTTGCGTCTTTTGCGATATCAATGCATTTCACACCACAACAGCGGCTCTCTTTACCTAAGCAGGTGGCTCCTTCATCTGTTTTTCCGTTGCAGTCGTTGTCTTGTCCGTCGCAGACTTCTGGCATACAGAGGCGGCAGGAGCTTTTGTTTGGACCTTGCGGAGGTTGAACTGGGAGTTTGCCTGCTGGATCCGTTAAATAGAGGTCGATATAGAAGAGGCATCGTGAACCTTCTGCGCTAAAACATTGATAGCCCGGGACTTGCATGATCTTGCAACTGTCTCGAAGCTGGCCTTGAAAATCGGGATGAACCACATACAAGCGGAAAAACAAGCCCTTAAGATCGGCGTCACCGGGTGTCTTGAGAAGCGGAGAGGGGGAGGCTTTTTGACCACTTTCTGTCCATGGTAGCATCGTTCCATTGGCCTGAATGGTGACCATGGAAAAGAGTTCTCCCTCCTCTTTTCGGTCTTTTTTATTTTGGAGTCGCTCTTTCCATAGGGGGATTAAGCATCCTTTTTCGTCTCGGGCTTTTCCGTCCTTGTCCTTAAACAGTGACAAGAGAGCTTGGTATTCTTTCTTTTTGACCAGTACACTTTGGGCATCCGACTTTTGTTTTTTTACCCAAGCCAGTGGGTTACACTTTCCTGGTGCCATCTCCACTTGTTGGTTTCCAGGACTGCAGTTGGTCAGCAGTCCAGTGATGAAGAACAAGGCCAGGATACGAGGCAGCCCACTTCTCAAGAAGGAGCACCATCGCAATCGAAGGATTGTTTGGGCGGGTGTGTGGGCTGTTGCTTTGTGGTTGTACGTCGCTTGAGACGATGACATTGGCGCAGAAATCTCGCTTTGGTGTGTAGAGAACATTCTTGCTGGTGCCTTGTGCGCGTTGAGAGCTACAATCTTAAGGAGAGAGTGAAACACGTTGCGGTTGTCTTGGTTGAGGATAGCATCAGGGGGCAGGCTTCGTCAACGCGGGACGGACTCTTGTGTGGGAGGATTCACATTGTTGTTTTGGAGAGCGAGTTTCTGCGAGCTTCGTTAACGCGGGACGGACTCTTGTGTGGGGGGATTCAAATGACTATAACAAGAGTCCATGGGTTGACAAATAGATGGAAGGCTTGGAGAGCGTGGTGAAACAGAAACAAAATGTATTGGCTGATGCTGCATTGGAGGGTATTCATCTCGCCGAGCGTTATCTTGTGGATTCAAAGCTTGGCAAGGGTGGGATGGCCTGGGTCTACAAAGGGAGTAAAATCGATGATGGTGCTCCCATTGCAGTTAAGGTTTTGTTTTCTCAACTGAGTTCGGATGAGGACTTTCGTGTTCGTTTCTTGCGAGAGGCACAGATCCAGTTTCAGCTACAACATGAACATATTGTCCGGGTTTTCGACTCTTTTGAAGATCGGGGCATTGTTGGATTTGCTATGGAGTGGTGTAACAAGGGAGATCTTCTTCAGTATTTGAAGTCGAGAAATGAGCCTCTTTCTTGGCCTCAGATAGAGGCATTGTTTCTGCCTTTGTTGGATGGACTGCAGTTGGCACACCAGCGTGGAGTTGTGCATCGCGATCTAAAGCCACAAAACATCTTATTACACCAAGAGGGTGACCTACTTATCCCAAAGTTAACAGATTTTGGGATAGCCAAGTTATTGGATGCGACAGGATTGACGAAGACAGGTGCGGTGGTTGGGACTCTGCATTATATGTCACCTGAGCAAGTGGAAGAGAGCAAGTCGGTAGACCACAGGACAGATATTTATAGCATGGGTGTCCTCTTGTATGTGATGGCCACCCGAAAGATGCCTTTCTCTGGACAGTCTCCCTCTCTGATGTTGAAGATCTTACGAGATGAACCGCGAGAGCCCCGGGAGGCTCCCGAACCTCTGCGCGATATCCTTTTCAAATGTCTTGAAAAGGATCCAAAGGATCGCTACGAGAGCTGTGATGCGCTCAAGGCAGAGCTTGTGGAACGGCTCGGGTCGAAGTCCGATCGTATCGCTGTGATGATCGACGGGACACTCCCGCAAACGGAGTTACCATCGATTAAGCCGCTGGTCGGAGATGCATTTGTCAGTGAGGAGCGATTCCCCTCTGGGATCGTGAATGCCCAAGAAGAGGAGTCTTCTTGGGCTGGGTCTCTACTGACATCTGTTTCTGGAGGAAAAAACAACCGGCTCTTGTTGTGGTCGATGATCCTGTTGTCGATCTGTGCGTTCCTTGGTTTTGGCTACATTCAATGGCAGGACTACCAAGTCAAAAAGAAGCAGTTGTATCCAAACTCTCGCAAGGGACCTGTTCGAGTGAGTCTTCCTATTCGACACCGGGTTATACCAAGAGTGGTACCTCAAACTCGCTCCAAGCAATCTACAAAAAAGCCAGAGGCTCCAGCCTCGGTTCTCAAAGATACGGCCACTTGTGAAAACACCAAAGACTATCACGCATGCGTTCGTGCAAGTTTGTACTGGTCTAAGGGAGAGAAGGGGCCACGCCATGCTGTGAGAGCGCGTACGTTGTCGAAAAAGGCTTGTCTTGGAGGGTTGCAGGATGGTTGCGTCACATGGGCTTCTTTGTTGTGGCGAGGGCAGGGTGGAGAGAAGGATGAGACAAAAGCGGAGTCACTTTTTTCAAAGGCTTGCAATAAGTCGAACAGGCGAGCTTGTCTGGTGATAGGCAAGCT
>JALTMC010000886.1 GCA_027005175.1 Myxococcales bacterium | reverse complement strand
GTTTCTCTTTACACCGATGGCGTTGCCGTACATCAAGGCCAGGAAGTCGCAACTGTTGGCATGTTGAAGTTGACAGGCCCGGGCAAAAGCCCAACGGGCCTTTGTTCGCTGGCGAGGTAAAATACCCTGGTAGTGGCAATAGCCAAGGTGGAAACAGTCGGACTCATAGCCTTGTTTGCACCCTCGACGCAGTGCTTTTGATATCTTGCGTAAGAGGGTGCGCTTTTGCCGCTCAAATCGTTTGATCTGTCTGCGAGAGGGGCGTGCAAAAGCTTGGTACTCCTTTTCCAGGATCTTTAGGAGTTCATAGCAACCCGTGCCGCTTTTGTATCGGCAGGCACGACGATACAATCGACCTATCTTGTTTTGTGTCCTTCGATTCTGTAGAGCCTCTTTGGCGAGGAGGTTGGCCTGTGCTAGGCAGCCATCTCCTAGCTTATGACGACAGGCTTTGTCATAGGCCTGTTTGGCTTTCTTGGTCGATGTAGGACCTCCAGAGGTTTGAAGGATTTGTCCCAACCTCCAACAACTGCGAGCGTGTCGTCTCTTGCATCCTTTTGCATAAGCCATCATCGCACGCTGGATATGCTCTTTGCGGTTTTTGACTTGGTTTGTTTTGGTTTGGTGTAATCGATGCTTTTCCCCCCGCTTGTAGAAGCTATCACCTGATGGGGCGGCCCAGACTGTGTGACTCGATAGGAAGGAGCCAGCCAAGAAAATAAGCCCAAAAGTACGTCCGAATCGTGATGCTCCAAGAGTCGGCGGTTGTTGTTTCATTCTCTTCTTTACCTCTTTTCTTTCGATACGTTGCAAGTGTTAGAGAAAAAGACTAGGGATCTTTTGTTTCATTCTGCTTGCCATTTATTTTATTTCGATACAAGCTTGTAGGTAGCGGTATCCAATTTGTGTTCACCATTGTAAGAAAGGAGAATACTGTGTCTATCATACTGTGGATGATGTCTCTGTGGTTCTTTGATCTACGATTGTGCCTGCATCTCCGTCCTGTTTTCCAGGAGGACCACACTGACAACCACTCAATGAGACAAACAGAAAAGCAAGAAGCCAGAGTCCTTTTCGCAAAGGCATACCAACATAAAATGGAGAAGACAAAAATGACATACGATTTCCTTGTGATTCACCAAGACATCAATGTTGCGGATACATCCTAAATCTGGAGAGAACATAGGGAACCGTGGAACTATCGTCAAGAGAGGTTGTGTTTGAAGTGGGGAGTGGGCTGGGCGATGGACCGCTCGTGTAAGGGTTCTGATTTCTGAGAACTCCTCTCAAGGCCCTCAAACGAGTTCTGAGAGAGCCTCTCTCAAGGCCCTCAAAGGCCGTTTGGGAAAGGAACTCTGGGTGTTATCGATTTTTTGCTTGACAAACAAAGCCGACCCCTTTATAAAACCCTCCTCGGTTGAGGTCTCTCTCAATCAAGATGCCGAAGTGGTGGAATTGGTAGACACGCTAGACTCAGAATCTAGTGGGAGGTTTCTCCCGTGAAGGTTCAAGTCCTTTCTTCGGCACTGTAAGCCCGGAAGTCCTTATGGTTTCCGGGTTTTCTTGTTTGTATCTCCTCGATGTGGGTAATTTGTGGGTAACGATAAAATCTTACAAGGTTGATGTGGGGCATCTGGGGTGGGTCAGGAACCTTTTTTCCCGTCCAGAACAATCACTCTATTCTCTCCAGTCTGTTGACCAAATGCGAGAATATCAGTTGCTCCTTGCAGGTAGTCTGGTGACAGGTGAGCATACATCTCGGTAACAGTGATGCTTTTGTGTCCCAGCAACTCCTGTAATACCCGGATGTCGCCACCGTTCATGACGAAGTTGCTGGCGAACGTGTGACGTAAATCGTGAAAGCGAATCTCACGTACACCAATCTTTCGACACCTGGGGCGAAAGGTCTGCTGAGTGAAACGCTGACTGCAAATACGATTTCCAAGTGGATTGGAAAACACCCAATCTCCAGGAGAGCGCATCATCTGCTCTGTCAGCACGGAACGCAGTGCTGGATTGATGGGAATCATCCGGGCTTTCTTGCTCTTGGTTGTTTCCTTGAGCCGTTGCTCTTTTGGACACCACGTGCGTCCAACTCGGATCATTCCACGGCGAAGATCTACAGCATCCTTTTGTAAACCAACAAGTTCATTCAGGCGCATGCCAGTGTTGAGAGCGGTCACATAAAATGCGTAGTAATGGTCACCTTCAACACATGGGATCGCCAATTAAATAATACTGACGTTTTGCATTTTTGGTAATACAGTGTAATTCCATTGAGGCAGTAGGTTATCAAAAACGATCTGCATATCTTCTTTAAAAGACTCAATCGCTTTACGCCCAGTTTCATACACTTTCTC
>JALTMC010000885.1 GCA_027005175.1 Myxococcales bacterium | reverse complement strand
GCCCCACGCCCCAAGTACCCGCCAGAACAACCGCATCATCGTAGTTATAGGGAGATTTAATATATGCGTCCCAGCTTGGTTCGTCATAATAAGCAACGCTGGGTGAAACATCGGACGGTGCATTCTTCAACGCCCAGTCAATCGCGTCTTGCTGACCTGTTGACATTTTTTCACCGATCAGACTCTTCGCCTCGGTCAGCCCCACTCCCCAAGAACCCGCCAGAACAACCGCATCATCGTAGTTGTAAGGAGATTTAATATATGCGTCCCAGCTTGGTTCGTCATAATAAGCAACTTTTGTGCTTGGTTCATCAGCGATTTGGAACTTACTGGGATTCGACAATACATCCTGGATGTAGTCTTCCTGTCCGATACGCATCTTATAGCCGATGGTGCCTTTGGTTTCGGAGATATCGAGACCCCATACTTGAGACAGGATCTCCACATCGTTGTAACCAAAAGAGGAATCGAAATAAGCATCCATGTCGGCTTGTTCTTCCAACTGGAAATTCTTCAATTCGCCCGCCTGAGAGAGCTGCAAAGACATTAAAGACTGACCGCTCTGCTCAACGGTACCACCTGCTTGCCCCGCATCCATCGGAAGAGATGTGGGTTGCAGAGTTCCCTGCTCAAACTGGTTTGTTTGCTGCAGATCTTCCAGCCCCTCTTGAATGATGGAAGGAGTTTCGATCTGTGATGTCCCTTGTTGGTTTTGAACTCCCAAATCCTGGCTCTGCGTGGTTTGAATCGAACGGAGAGAGGGGGAAACCTGAGCTTTCTTTATCATCAGAAAAAAACCTCGTATGTTGTGGGCGTGGAAACCCCCTCCTGAGCGCGGGTCCGGCAGAATCTACAGGACGAAGGCCGGATGGGCTGGGGGTCGTTGACCTTGTGTATTCCTTACAGGACATAAAACCATCGTGAAAATCAACCGTGAATCAAACAAAATGTATTGTGGAATAATGCCTTAGCCCAGTTTCTTCATGATTGTGGAAGACGAAACAAAGGAAAGAACGAGCCGATGTAAGGAAGGCGGACCAAGCATGAAGCTGTCGATGCCGAACCTTACTTGTTGTAGCCCTACGTTTCGCGAAGGAAATGGGTTAGCACAAAACGGAAAAAAAAGCAAGAGAGAGGAGGCAAGAAAGGTGCGGTTTCACTGTCTTAGAGCGGAGATGGAAGATGGAAGATGGAAGATGGAAGATGGAAGATGGAAGATGGAAGATGGAAGATGGAAGATGGAAGATGGAAGATGGAAGATGGAAGATGGAACAAGAGAAACCATCCCAGCCTATAAGGTGCGGTTTCGCTGTCTTAGAGCGGAGTGTAGAGAAGGCACGGTTCAACGAATCTGTCTCCTATCTTGTCTGTTGCAGGTGTGGAAGGCGGTAGAAGTGTTTGGTTGTGAAATTCCAGCTTGGAGTAGGAATGGCACCTTGACGTGGGAATTTAAACCAGGGAGAGATTCGACGTTGTTCAGAGCGCACGACGTGAAAGCTTTGGGCAGGCATAAAACCCTGCCCAAGTAAAAAGAGTCTCTGCCCTTTGGTGTTTCGTACCTCATCCAACAAGATGGAAGTGTGTCCGGGGAAACCTCCCTGTAAGAGGAGATCACCTGCGCCGGCTCGTGAGGCTCGGATATGCTTCAATTCACGCCCCAAAGAAGCTGTTCCAGAGAACATCATCACGACGCGAAGATAGCGTCGAAAGTTACGGTAAGAATAGTTACGTCGAGCAACCCGACGGCGCCACCCACGCATTCGTCCGCGAACAATCCGCAACCGATCTCCCTTGGCATAGCGTGACCAGGGGTTGCGATGCCCACTGGTCAGACGAAACTGGTAATGATGCTGAAGTTTTCGGTACCACAGATACTCCCCCCACAATCGCATCACAACATCAGCACATTGTTGTAAGTTCCCTCGACCAACATCCAATCGAACCACAGCCGCGCGAGCCGACTGGTCAACGACTCGCCCTCGGTAGTCCCGGATGGGCGTGCCTTTTGGCATAAGAGGCAAACGGCGCAGCCACCAAGCAAAGCTTCCACGGCGGACCTTAACTCGTCGAAAACCACGAGGAGGCGGAAAGCGTGATTGTAGAGAGTTTCGAGAGGAGGTCTTCTTTTTCCCAAGCCAAGGATGTAGCGAACCCGCTTGGCTCACAGAAGAGTCACACACACAGAAAGAAAGGAGCAGACCGACACAAACCAGTGTACGACAAAAAACATGAAAAAGAAGCATCGCGAGCAGCCCCTGGTGTTATAGTGAAGAAAAGAAACACAGTGAGGAAACAAGACCGGAACAACCAAGCAACGCATAACCTCCTCTTTCGATTCCATCGCTTTTGATATCATAGAACGTTGGACAGTATTGCATCACACCCTCTTTGGATTCCACCACTTTTGCTACAATCGAACGTTGGACAGTAGTGCAACACCCCCTCTTTGGATTCCATCGCTTTTGATATCATAGAACGTTGGACAGTATTGCAACACACAGATCTTCTGTGAGCAAATCCAACAGGAGCACAGGATTCGATGCAGCTCCTATCTATTGCAACACATCGCTCTTCCTTGGCCCACGCCAATGTATTGACGTCTGAGCAATGGGGTCATAACTTGGCAACAAACTCCACTCTCTTCTTGCCAATCTCTACTGAGACTGATAGTTTTTTTGGGCCTCTTAAGAAAGAGAGGTGCGGATAAAACAGGGCTATGGAGAAGCCCGACTCCAAAAGAGATCGGGCGACGAGATGTATCAAACAAGGGACAATGCACCGTTTTGAAAAATGACGCAAAGGGCCAGACTCGATGAGCATTGATGAGTCAATGCAACGCTGCCCTCAATGCAACGCAGAGATAGAACGTATGAGTCGTGCGATGCACGACATCGGTGAACTTACGTTTTGCCTCAAGTGCCACTTCCCCTTACTTCTGATTGCAGGGAAATACCGCCTCCAGGAGATGTTGGATCGCGGTGGTTTTGGTGAGATCTACCTCGCTCACCATATTAACCTCAAACGTGACTATGAACGTGTTGTGAAGATCGTGAAGCACGATATGCTAGCCAGCGGAGGGATGCGAAAACGCTTCCAACGTGAGGTTCATGTCACCTCTATCTTATCCAGCGAAAACAATCATATTGTTCGCATCTACGACGATTTCGGAGAGATACCTCAGATTGGATACTTCTATGTGATGGAGTACCTTGAGGGTGTTCCTTTGACTCGCTTGTTGGAAGATCCAAAGAATCTCCCTCCCCTGCCCCTCTGTTTTCATATCTTTCAGCAGCTCTGTGATGCCATGGAAGCAGCACATCGAGTCGGTGTTGTTCATCGTGATTTGAAACCCGACAATATCTTCTTGGTACGACGGAGCGATGATCCTTATTTTGTGAAAGTCCTGGACTTTGGTATCGCCAAGCCTCTTGATCGTTGGGGTGAGCACTCTATGGTCGCCACCCAAGGTGTGCTTGGAACCCCACTTTATATGGCACCAGAGCAGTGGGATGACGCTGTCATTGACCATCGCACCGACATCTATGCGATGGGCGTATTGTTTTATGAGATGCTCACAGGACGCACACCATTTTGGGATCGTATCTCAAAGCGGTCCCCCCATTCCATCATGACAGATCACCTGATGACATCGCCAATGCCGGTACAAGAGGCTCGTCCCGATCGCAACATTCCAGTTTCTATCGCTCAGTTGGTCCAACAGGCCCTGGCTAAGGAACCCAGTACTCGCTTTCCCTCGGTTCGTCGGTGGCGGCAAGCCATGGAGCGTGCTTATATTTCAACCAAGCTGTGGCCCACTCATGGCTGGAGTGAGGAGTTCATCCCCGAAGAGGAGTGGGGAGCGATACAGAACTACTTACGCCCTCAAACATCGAAGCAAGAGGTGAGAAAAGGAGACCTTCAACCTCCGAGTTTTCAGTGGCCCCGAGCCCACTCTGACGAGTGGCAGCGCGATAGGCTTGAATCGTTTGGCCAACTTCAATCTGGAATGGCTTTTGTGGACACACACCCAGCTGACGGAAAAGTTCGTGACAGGAGCCCTCAACGCAGGACATCTCCATACCCTCAACACCTGTACGATGGAGAGCATGCCTCCCACGCCACTCAAGATCGCGCTCGCTCTCCCGAAGCCTATACAAAAGAGCCCAAACCTGAAATGTTTGCCTCTGGCAACGTCCACTTTCCCTCGCAAGAGTTTCCCACCCATCGTTCCGGCCCCTACAAGATCAAGAATCTTCACGGTGCTGTCGATAGTCAGTATATCGACGACATCGGTGATTCCGATGATGAGATACAACCCTTTCACACATCCCGAACCTGGCTCTGGGGTAGTTTGTTACTGATGACCTTGTGTGTATGGGGCAGCATCTGGTTCATACTGCAACTCAACAAGGACAGACCTTCCTCAAAAAATCCAAGTCTGGGTGGAGCGATTTGTGGTCCCATCCACAGTTCATGGCAACCTCACACATTGCGTATCCTTGTACTTCCGTTCGTATCCAGCAAGATGCGAAAGTCGGAGAACCCCAAGCAACTCCGTTACAAACGCTATATGCAACAGAGTTTACAACAAACCTTGCAGCACATTATCGGCACAATTGGTATTCCAAGTCGAGCCTTTTTAACCCTTCGTATGAGTGAGAAAGGATTTGTGGAGCCCAACCCAAAGCGCAATCAAAAGCAGGCTCGCATGTACGGAACAAACTGTGGTGCCGATCTCGTTCTCTCTGGAACTTGGCTCACAACACAAGGAAGCCTATCACCTCAAAAAGCAGCCTATGCGTCGGCAACAAGCTCAGGAGCACAGATGTGGCTGCGATTGTTTGCAACCTATACAGGTGCTGCCATCTCCAGCAATCCCAAAGATCCATCACAACCCTCTGTCAAGCCCAAAGATCTGGATGAGCTGCTTCAAGTGGGCAATACCAACGAACTCAAACGCAGTAAGATCCGGACAATGATACATGGACTTCTCTGGCTACAGACCGCTCGCTATGTCAATGATAGCTGGCACCTGCAACAGTATGCATGGGCTCATGCCAAGCGGTCATTCCTGGCTTTGGGAACCAAGTTACCTTCTCCTCTTCAACCCAAAAAACACACAAAACACTTGTCTCCCGAGGTTCTCATTCCAGAGGGTGCTTTTTTGATGGGAACCCAAAAGAGTCCAAAGAAAAGAACACTCGCTCGTTTTTACATCGATCGCTACGAAGTAAGCCGTGAGCAGTACGCGCTGTGTGTGCTACAGGGTCATTGCACCCCTATCTCGCGATGGCTCAATCCCCCTTGGACTTATCCTCGCGACCGGGTCAGCCCCAAGCAGGCTCGAAGGTACTGCTCTTCTTTGGGTAAAAAGCTTCCCACCGAAGAACAGTGGGTTAAATCTGCACGGGGAGGGCTTCGCATTCATGGAAGAATCAACCGACACCCTTCGCGTCCTTATTCTTGGGGCACATCCAAGCCAACATGCAAACATGCCAATGTGAAATGGTGCTATAAGATCAAAGCAGAGAAACAAATGGTCCCTACCCTTGTTCCATTTTTCCGAAAACTCCGCGACATCAGTCCTTATGGTGTTTACCATATGATCGGTAATGTGGCCGAGATCATCCGGGACGGCTCTATCAAGGGAGGCAATGGCTTCTCCAACCCAAACCCCATTGTCTGGAAAGACAACATGGACCAGCGCTCCGGTCTGCAGTGGGTCGGCTTTCGATGTGTAAGAGAGTAAAGAAAAGTACGATGGCTACGACATCACAGCGTTGGAGGAGTTCCAAAGAAGCGCAGCACACTCCAACATCCAACACAAAAACACAACAACCTCAACGGGAGAAAATACAATGCATATTTGGGTTATTGTCATTGCACTGGCAGTGATTCTTTTACTGGTTTCCGAATCGCGCAATTCCCAAAAAGGCAAGTGGCTAGCAAAGCCTATCGCCTCTACAGGGTTCCTGCTTTTAGCTCACGCTGCCGGAGCCTGGACCAGTGTCTATGGCATCGCCATCTTCGTTGCATTGTCGCTGTCTTGGCTGGGTGATGTCTTTCTTATCCCCAAATCCAAAACTTCTTTCATGTTGGGGCTAGTGAGCTTCTTACTCGGACATATCGCCTTTGGTACCGCCTTCGTCTTGCGTGGATTTCAGTGGACATGGGGACTCGCCACGCTGGCAGTGGTGACGGTGCTCGGCCTGTTTGTGGGTCGATGGCTGAAGAAGTATGTCACAACACAAATGTGGAAACCTGTTGTTGCCTATATTGTGGTCATTTCCCTCATGGTTGTGACTGCTGTGGCCTCTTACCCTGCAACCCAAAACCTGTGGATTCCCATCGGTGCGCTGGCCTTCTACATCTCAGACCTCGCTGTCGCTCGCAACCAGTTCATCGCTCCTGGCTTCACCAACAGAGCGTGGGGGCTGCCTCTCTACTACAGCGCACAGATCATCTTTGCCTACACCTGTGTCGGAGGATTCTAAACATCACAAAACCGTAGCCCAAAGAGTATCCACCCTTCATCACTACTACCGAATCGAGGTTAAAAATGAGACAAGAAAAGTATGCTGCAGTAGCCCAAATCGTCAGCGCTCTGATCGCCAAGAAGGGACTGCCTGAACAAGGCACCCGCCCCGATCCTTCCCTCAAAGCAGAAGGCATCTCCATCCGATTCGAAGAAGGAAAAGTAAACCTCTACGACGGTGAAAAAAACCGCATGACCCTAGAAGAGCTCATCCAATACGTCGATCGCTATCTCTCTTAAAAGACTCCGTTTCAAGCAGCCGACTCGAATCCCAGAGTTCCCGACTCGTCATACTCATAACGAAGTATTCCTCTATCAGGAAAGTTCAATACAACGACCCGGTCAAAGTCATCCGAAGTCAATGCAACGACCCGGTCAAAGTGACTCTCCCTCCACCATCTCTCCGTCGTTCCGTGCGGTCTTACCGGCGGATGAGGATATCTCTTCCTCCATTATTCTTTTCCCTCCACAACAATTTCTCCATCCTTTAGGTCCATTCTCAATGTTTGATTTTGGATAGGGGGGTGTTGGGAGAGATACCGAGCCAGGGTCGAGATGACCATACGTTCGATGGCACGTTGAAGAGGCCGTGCGCCATAATCGGGATGGAAGCCCTGCTCTGCAAGGTGCGTGATGAGGGGCTCTGAAAAAGAGACTTTCATGTTGCGCTTTTGTAGCCCTTCCCTGGAGAGCAGATCGACAAGCTCTTTCCGAGTGATTTTCTCTATCGTCTCTGCGGAAAGGGCTGAGAATGCAACAACCGCGTCGATGCGATTAAAAAACTCTGGTCGAAAAAAGGCCCGGACACTGGAAGAGAAGTTGGTCTCCACAGCACGAGAGAAACCCACCGAACGAGATTGACCAACCCCAAGATTGCTTGTCATCACCAGGATGGTGTTGCGGAAATCCGTGGCACGTCCATAAGCGTCGTAGAGGATGCCTTCATCAAGAACTGTAAGCAACAAATCAAAGATCGAGTGATGTGCTTTTTCGATTTCATCAAGAAGGATCACAGCAAAGGGTTTTTCACGCACCTGTTGTACCAGTTTACCAGGCTCGCCCTGGTTCGACCCAATCAAACGTTCCACTTGGCCGGGATGTTGGAACTCACTCATATCAAGACGGATGAGTGGTTTGCTCTTTTGTCCTTTGCCAAAAAAGTAATCCGCCAAAGCTTCCACACAAGCCGTTTTTCCGACGCCTGTAGGACCCACAAAGAGAAGTGTAGAAATAGGCTTACCGGGATCACAGAGTCCGGCCTTAAAGACCTTAACGATCTGGTACAAGGTCTCTAAGGCTTGAGGCTGGCCGAGTATGCGTCCCGAGAAGAAGCTCCGAAGTTCGGCTTCATCGAGCATCATATCATCGCGCAAGAAAAGCTCAGGCATGCCCGTGTTGTCCACAAAGACTTCGAGAACATCGCGCTCTGATACGACCTTTCTCTCATCGAGAAAAGCTCGATTCAAACACTGCCCTAGAAACTTAATGGCTTTGCCGGGAAATTGTTCACGACGAACAAAACGAGCGAGCAAGCGATACGACAGCTCCAACGCTTCTTTCTCCAGTGAGACCTGCAAGTTTCGCTCGGTGTAGGCACTGAACAAAGTGAGTACTTTTTGGACCTCATCTCTTTCCATTTCAGAGACACGGAGGATTTGGAAGTATTCGATAAAACCGGGAAGAAGAACTCGCATTGCCTCCAGTTGGTGAGGGGAGAGTTCTCCAACGATCCGAATCTCCCCATTGCGAACAAAGGGTGTGAGAAAAGCAGCTATCGAATCTTCCGGACCTTCACCACCCGCTCGTGCCAACTCAACAAAGTCAACAAACCAGAGATAATCATTGGAGTTTCGTAGACCTTCCACCATCTCTTCACAGTTTTGTTGCCAGTCTCCAAGATATTTGGCTCCTGCCATCATTCGATGAGGAGAGGTTTTCCAAAAGTAGACAGTCGAGCGATCTTCCCCTCGGGTGAGTTTGTGAGCTTTCTGGGCAGCCTCCATTAAGATGACACTTTTGCCCACACCGCTCTCCCCCACCACCAACAGGTTGGCCTCCTCCTCCAAAAGCTTCTCAACCACTCGCTGAACCAGCTCCGAGCGTTCCCATGCCACTTCGGGAATAGGACTGGAACGCTTTCGTGAACGGCGTGACGGGAAACGCTCAGCGATTCCCTCCAGAGCTTCGTTACGACGCTCGAAGTTCGAGCGATAAGAGCGCTGACGCATCGTCTCAGAGATACGCACAACCACCTCTTCAAGCCAGGGCTCTCCAGGCAATAAATAACGATGTACTTCTTCGGGGGTCAGCCGAGACAACGTATCTTGCGTAAAATGTTTCGCCAACGTTTGAAGTTGATCTTGGTTGTAAAAATAAAAACTACGGTCGAGCAAAGGCAAAAAACAGATCGAGTGACCATGCTGTGTGGGTCCCCACACAGCGGGCATTGGGAGGTTGAGAGAGTAGGGGAGGGGGTAGACACCATCTTCCTCGGAATACGAAGGTGTCAAAGAACCCTCTACCACCGTGAGATGAGACGACTCCATCATCGGTTCACCGCCCGCATCCTTCAGCAATATCCGTGACATCTGCTCTGACAGCATCGCCTTTACTTTTCGGATATCGGAAGCGATGACTTCGTGCTGAGGCCCCACCAGCCGAGCACAGATGCGATGGTCGGCGACACGCCAACACAAAACAGGGTAACGATAATAATCCATTACTCCACTCCCTGATCATGTGGCCGGACGATACGCCAACACAAAACAGGGTAACAATAATCATTCATGACTCCGCCCCCTCTTCGTGTGGCAAGCTCGGAGAGGGAGAGCCTCCCAAGGCCATTT
>JALTMC010000884.1 GCA_027005175.1 Myxococcales bacterium | reverse complement strand
GAAGTTGCCTTCGCCACTTCTTACTTTGAAACAAAGTCGCCACTGGTGGGTTGCAAAGACAAAACGGAACCTCCACGTCATTCATAAAAAGACAGGGAGATTTCTTCTGTCCTTACCTGCGACATGGCAAGTGAAGGGGCAAGAGCATACCTTGGGCTCTGGACGTTTGTTGCTGTTTCGTGACAATGGAAAGAAACCTGGAGAGCTCCGGTTGGTAGAGTTATGTCTAACACCACAGTAAAGCTTCTTGAAGGTATAGATACGATAGAGTTCTGGCGATCTCTATGTCCAGAAATGACTATTTCTACAAACATTGATGATACTGATGTTGTGTATGTCTCTGTCGTCTTGGAGGATCTCAAAGAGAAGAGTGCGACACTTAAAAAAGATGGCTATTTTCGGTGGGAGGGTCTTTTTCCACAGGAAGAGATGACCCTTTTGTCTCAGGCTGTAACGCTGGTGGCCGACGCGACCTCACTCCCTGTGTTCGCTTTGGTATACGACGAATTCTGGTCCTTGTTGTTGAGGTTGCGGCCGATTTTTGCAGCGATTCTGGGAAACGAGTATCAACTTCTTCCTGATAGCTGGATATGGCGATTGCTGCCAGACTCTGAAGCGAGTGGTTGGAGGCCCCATCGTGACCGACCTCCCGGTACAGTGTTGCCTGATGGAACCCCTCAGTCCTTGTCCTTGTGGATCCCGCTTACCGATGCAACACCTAGTAATGGTTGTATCTACATTTTGCCGGCATCTCTTGATTCCCGATATTATACCTATGGTGATACCAAGCAAGAAACAGTGGTGCAGTGGCAGGATATCTTAGCGCTGCCAGCCAAGGCTGGGTCTGTCTTGTGTTGGACATCCCAGCTGTTTCACTGGGGGGGACGGAGTAGCTCTCATGCCTCACAGCCTCGAATCAGTGTCGCTTTTGAGCTACAATCCGGAGCGATTCCGTCGCAAAGCTCTTTTGTACTCGAACCACACCAGCTTCCCTCTTTTCGCACACGTCTTGCTTTGATCGCTCGACAACTCCTCCAATATCAGCACATGGTCTCCATCCCAGCAGAGCTTTCACGCTGGTGCCAACAGCAAAAAAAACGACGACCCGGTCAACGCTCTTTTGCTTCTGTGATGCAGAATCTCGGAGCAGGGTGACAAGTTTTTGTAGTTTGTCTCATTTTCCAGAATCGTGAGATGTCGCTTATTCATGCCCCACGCGTTCGGAGAGAATCGCTCTCCACATGAGTGAGTTTGCGAGAAGAAAAACACCGCCACTGAGGACACATTTTATGACAAAGGGTGAAAGATCAACCCACTGCGTAGGGTAGCTAAATATTGTCGTGGTTTTGACCGCTACTGCAGGAATCCATACACTCAGGGCAATCACTTGGATGAGAAAGTAAATGTACTTCATCAGAAAAAAACCTCTTAGGTTGGAGGTCTCTCCGCTAAGATAAGCCTATGTAAGTCGGTGGGCTAGATGGTTGGACCGTTGGCCTTCAAGCGAATTCATCGACACGATGGCGACCCTTCATGTTCTCTCCGCTAAATACCTTATGATTTTCAAAGAACTAGCCGTAACTTTTGATAAAGGGGGGATTACCGAAGAAAAGAGGCAATCTTTTCTTCTCACACAACATCCCTGAAAAAACAGGGAAGGAGGTGCCTCGATGACCCCTCATCATTGTTACTGTATTTTTGTGCTGGATGCAATCAAAAAATGGCTCCAGGATGAAAAACTTATGCTTGAAATGATCGAGTATAAGGAACTCATTATTCGTATGGTGATGCTGGACCTAACTCCTGCACTACCGAGACTTAAACGTCTTTACTCCAACATGCCTCGTGGCCAGAAGCCGGCAGACCCTCTTTGCTTGTTTCGTTCGATTCTTTTGATGATGCTTTGCCGAGTGACATCCTTTGACGAATGGGTCCGTAAAGTGCGGAGTAGTGAGGTTCTTGCTGTTCTCACTGGGTTTCCAGAAAAGGCTGATAACTGGTACGAGGAATCGGCACCGACATCGGAAAAGACACAGAGCCTCTACGATGCTGCTGAGTGCTTCGCAATTCTTGAGAAGTTGGAGCAGCTCTCACCTTCAAACAGTGATGCTTCTCCCGACTCACAACCATGCCAGGAGCTTCTTCTAAGCGATAAAATGCATAGAGTTCTTGCGGGGATAGACCCAGATTTTCCGCCTAAGAATGATGTTCTTGCCGAGTTGGTGGGCATTGAGCCTGACTTGCTACCTGACCATAAGAGCATCACAAAGCTTGTGAAACTGCTAGCGAGAACAAAGCTCCTGCCGGGCGTTGGCACATACTACCGCATGTATGATCGTCTTATTGATGGAGTTCCGGGCCGCTATCCCAAGGGGCAGGCCCCC
>JALTMC010000883.1 GCA_027005175.1 Myxococcales bacterium | reverse complement strand
TTCGCGAACATTCCAGGAGGCATCGCCGGAGGCATGGATGGGGGGGGGGAAGAAGGAAACACACGTCCCGGAGGTGGGATGGTCCCAGAAGTTGGCAGTCGAGGGACTCCTATGGCCGAAGCCGTGGGAAGCGAAGCTTCTTTCTCATCCAATAGCTTGTGAATGTGCTCAATGTTGTCGATATGAGTGTGGTCCGAATCGTCGTCTTCACTCATGTTACCTTGTAACGAACGTGTGGCATCAATGGTGTGTTGCCTCTCCTCTTCCTTCTCTAAGGCGTTGAGATGAGTAGATGTCTCCGGCATCGCCGAAGGGAGCATCGCAGCGATGCCAGGATCTTGCGGAGTGTTGCGTGTGACTCGAACCGTCCGATCTTCTGGATCGGTCCCAAAGGGATCGAGCAAAGGGCGACGGTTTGGATTGGGTGTTGCTCGACAGGCTTTCTCCAATCGATGGTAGAGCTCTCCGGCGGTTGGAGGTCGTGAGGCTTTGTCCTTGGCCAACGCTGCCGCAACAACGGCCTCCAGTTGTGGTGTAAAGTGTGGCGCAGAGCGGATAGAGTTCAAGGTGGGAGGTGGCGCCTTGATGTGCATAAATAACAAGCGTGCCAATTGCTTGGACTCAAAAGGAAGTCGCCCTGTGAGCATCCAAAACAACATGACACCTAGGGCATAGATATCGGAGCGCGGATCGACTTCACTGTGACGTCCACGAGCTTGCTCTGGACTCATAAAGCGAGGGGAGCCTACGATCTGTCCTGTGGCAGTCACCCCCTTGCCCTCTTCACCTTGCAATACTTTGGCGATTCCAAAGTCGAGAATTTTGACGACATCTTTCTGGCCAAAGTGTTCGATCAGGAAGATATTGGATGGCTTTAAATCCCGGTGCACCACATTTCGACTGTGTGCCAAGTCCAAAGCCGAGCACATCTGTTGCATGATCGGCAGCAATCGTTCGAGATGCATACCGCGTGTATATGTCTTCATGATATGGGACAGAGACACGCCATCGAGGAATTCCATGATGTAGTAGAATCCGATGGTTTGGTCGAATCCAAAGTCGCTGATCTGGACAACGTTGGGGTGTCTGATCTGGCTGGAGACGCGAGCTTCCCTTTTAAAGCGCTCCACCAATTGTTCATCTGTGGTGTATTGTTTGCGAAGGATTTTAATGGCGACCTGAGTTCCGAGGTCGATATGATTGGCAAGATACACCAGGCCAAATCCACCGCGTCCAATTTGCTTTTCCAATTGGAAATTGGCGATTTGATAACCTTTGTACGGGTCTTCGGTTAGTTGAGACAAACGACCCCCGTCGACCTGGCACATCTCTGCGCCAGGAGGGTATCGTTTTCCACATTGAGGACAAACCATCATCAGAGTATGATCGCGGCACACACGCTACATGCAGGCCGATCCGTTGTTCACTGTTTCTGTTAACTCTTACACCCTTTACCATCTCAACCCAGAGCCATCACAGCCTTTGTCTTGGAAGGACATCCGTCTTTTTGGGCACTCGGGCATGTGAAATGGTCTTACTCTTACTCTTACGACAAACCACAAGGCCAAATCCCTTGAAAAATAGTGTCAAAGCGATTCACCGGGTCTCCCGTATCGAGCATTGTAGCATCAGATTTGCACAAGGCAAGAAGCATGAACGAAAATTGCTAGCGACAACATGCATTCAAGCAAGAGTTGAGTCCGCGACTCTTACAATCACTGTCGGAAATACAGCTTCCTGTATTGCAGGTGGGGGTTCCTGTTTTTTGGCATTTTCCTGCTCTGCAAAGGCTGCCACAAGGAGAGCATTCTGCGTTTGAGGTGCATACTTTGCCGAGACAGTTGGGTAGGTTGTTGACCTTACAAAACCCTGCCAGGCAAGTACCACCACATTGTGTACAATCTTTGTTTGCGGTGCATTTGACACCCGAACAACTGGGTCCAGCTTTTGCACACTGCCCATCTTTGCAAGACAAGCCACATACGAGGCAGTCCAGATCATCCTGGCATGAGCTTCCAGTTTTGCATTGACCAGGACATCGGCCAGAAGAGACACTGCAACAGCTCTGTGCTCGACAGACATAGTTGTTCAAACAGTCCGAATCTTTGGAGCATGTGGTGCGGATCTCACAAACTCGCTTACCTGGCTTTCCAACACAGAGACGTCCTCGACCACAATCTTTCTCTGTCTTGCATACTAGAACCGAACGCTTGTAACATTGGCAGTTACCGCAACCCTCAAAGGGATAGTTGCAATCCTCGTCTTTTTTACAGGCACAAGTTGTGTTGTTGTTGTTCTCGGAGTTCACGACCTTACAGACCCCTTTACAGCTTAAATTCCCAACATTCCCTCCGCATGTTGGATCACTGTAAATACAGCGTGCTCCTTTTTCTTTGCATTGGTGATCAAAGTTACATTCGGTGCTGGGTTCTGTCTGACTACATCGAGCCAGCGAAAGTAGCAATAGCACACAACAAGACGTGAGCCATCCCCAGCGAAGAAGTACAATTGTTCTTACTCTCATCAAAAAATATCCTTCTCTATACCTTAAATGCCTGGCACCCACTTAATGCCTGCTATCTACTTTTCGTACGTTCGCTTTAAAAGTCTTGCAATCATCAACAAATTATCGCAAAACATCTTCGATGGTATGATAACAGGAATACAAGAGCGATGTCTTGTGTCGGCATCATCGATGCCTGGTAGTATCTTATGTCGCTGTGGAGCTTGGGTCAAACACTCACTGGATACAAAGCACGTCAAACACTCACTGAATACAAAGCACTCTAGGAGAATTGGATGAGGAACTGGATGAGCTTGAGTCTCGTCGCTGTGATGACTATCTGCTGTGGCTGGACAGGAGGAGGTCTTGCGTGGTCAGCACCTCAAACCAAAAAGAACATCCGCGTGGCACAGGCCAATGCAAGCCATCATGCGGCTGTCAAACAGTCTTCTGCTCCCAAAACTACTTTCCCTACAGCTGCCTGGACTGTGGAAAGTATAGGTGCTGTTCTCGGTGCTGTCGGAGTGATAGCGATTGGATTTGGAACCTCTTTCTTGAATGAGAGCAAGAATCTGGAGAAGAAAGCGATCAACTCCACGAAACTAGAAGATGTCCCCACCGCTCAGGAGGTCAAATCACAACAAGATACTGGCACAGGCTTGATTGTGGGTGGTTGGGTTGTAGCCGGGGTGGGGGTTACGGTAATGGTGGTGGGTGCGATCTGGTTGCTTGCACACAAACCTAAATCTGCCCCTCTTCCTCCGATGAACCAAGGCGCAAAGCAAACTCGTCAAAGCAGCCTCCTACTTCCCAACTCCACCACCCTCATGAGCTTGGAATAGGCCGAGCCAACCCAGAGCTTGAAGTAGGCCGGGAGCAGATCGAGCCAACCCAGAGCTTGAAGTAGGCCGGGAGCAGATCGAGTTGACCCAGAGCTTGAAGCAGGCCGGGAACAGGCCGAGTCAACCCAGAGCTTGAAGCAGGCCGGGAGCAGATCGAGTCAACCGAGAGCTTGAAATAGGCCGAGTTGACCCAGAGCTTGGAGTAGGCCGGGAACAGGTCGATTTGGCTCGGGGCTCTACAACTTATTCTTGCTCTGGGGTGTTGAGTTGCTCTGGGGTGTTGAGTTGCTCTGGGGTGTTGAGTTCGGAGATATTTGTTTGTTGGAGGTCTACCATACGGTATTGTCCGCTGAGAGGAAGGCGTTGGGTGTGCTGAGGGCGAGGTAAGAAATGATCGTCTTTGGTGAGGGTAACGATGGGGGCAGGCTCATACAAGCGGCCTTTTTCATCGAGACGGTAGGTCACGTCTGTGCTGGTGCCTCCAACCACTTTGCGAATCTTAACCTCGTCTTTGTTGATCGTGTATTCGGCTCGCACGGAGCCAGAGACAGAGCCCGGAACACCGACTTCAAAGCCACGCAAGTAGAAGCGCAGCCAGTTCTCCAGTTTGCCTCGCATCAGCCAAACGCCTGATTTTCGCAAAAACATCTCCAGATCACGATCAAGCCATTCCTGCTCACATACATTGAGCTGTTGTTTCGGATAGGTGGGGGCTTCGAGTTCGTGAATCGAGCCGACCAGGATACCGCCCTCAAGTTCGATTCTCAGCCTCCAGTGATACCGCTCTTTTTCAGTGGTATTTTCTGGTTTCATCCAGAAAAACAGATCCAGGTGATTGGGACTTAATAGAGGCTTTGTTTGTCCGATTTCTGGAAAACGCAGCACCAGTTTCTTTCGTTTGCGCAGGGCGGTCAGAAGTTCGCGTTCAACGAAGTCTTCTAATGATTCACTCACATGGTGGAGCTTCTCTCGCATCTTACGACGCTGTGAACGATTGACTGCGATGTATTCTTTCTGGACGTAGTTATTGAGCTTCTCGTAAATCTTGGGCAAGGTACCAGAGTGAAATCCACGCCGCAACAAAGCATCGATGGTTTCTCCATGAGAGCCCACTTGAGCGGGTTGTAGGGTTTGATTCTCCTGGTAAAGTTTCCAGTTCTCTTTAAATTCCCAGACCAGAAATCCACAAAGGCCAGGTATGGCGAGTTGGAACAGTGCGCCGATGATGGTGATCATCACAGTTGAGTAGTTTTGTTGGTACATCCAGGGGATGAGTCCTGCGGTGGCCGCACTGATCATCTTGTGAGACACTGTGACTACCGGGAAGTGTTTGATGGGGTTGACCTGAGGTTCCACAAATAGATTGGCGAACATTCGGGTTAAGTATGCGAAGGATGACCACGTCGCCTGTCCAATGGCTTTAAACACGATCACATGCTTGCCTTCTCCGGGGTGAAAACGGAGCAAGTCATCGCCTCGGTAGATGATATAATCGAGAGCGTGAAGTAGCATGCGGAAGGTGTCAATGATCCAGTAAAACAGACCAATGACCCAGCGGTCTTTCAGCTGTTGCCACATAGCAACAGCGCGATAGGCCATCTGATCCCAAAGCGCTCGACCTGTGGGTGTGTTGAAAAACATAAAGGAGAGAGCCGTCGAGAGGATCAGGAGTATGGAGAGTTCGCGCAAATCCATGGGCAAGCCGAACAGGCTGAGGACGCCCAGAAGGATTCCAAACAAGAGTGACGCAACAGCTACAGGGATCAGGACAAACCTGTACCAAGCGAAGGCTTTTGGGTGTCGTAGGACATGCTGGGTGAAGGGATGCTCCATAACCCATCTCGGAGCGTTGACAAATGCAAAACGGAACATGTTGCCAAAGCCTTGCAATACACGTTTAAAGATATCTCGTCCGGCTTCTGTGTGCAGGATCAAGAAGATCACAAGGCCTAACAAACCAATGATCGAGTACTCTTTCAGAGGAGAGTGGTAGTTTTTGATCTTGAGGGCGTACTTGTTAAATGCCTCCACCATGGAGGCCAAAAAGATGAGGATGGTGTAGGAGCCTCCAAAAGGAAGCAAGATATATTTTACAAGGAAGCGACCCATCCGAGAGCCAAAGGCAAGACTCGAAAACCGTTGAAGCCACCGGAGGTAGACTTCACTTTCACGATAGACTTCATTAAATCGCTGTGAAAAGTTTTTGTCGATACGCAGCAAGACATCATGGGTCAGAACCTCGTGCCATCTCGGGTCTTTGAGGCGTAGATCGTTGCGGCTGATCACATCGCGAACATCCGAGTAGCTAAATCGGCCGTTTCGAATCACAAGGTCAAGAAGCTCTTCACAGAGCTTGCTTTGGGCAACTTGCTCACGATGATTGGTTGCTTGAAAGCCTGCTTCTTGCATCGCCTCAAGCATCGATGGGCGAAATTGTGTGCGAATACGCTGTTCCAGCTCATGAACAGCGCGAAACAAAGGACGCTCCCATCGACGACGTTTCTCGTCTGTGAGAGGTAGGAGAGAGAGTTTTTTTATGGAAGTTTGGAGATAATGAAGAGAGCGAACCAATCCATAATGATCCAAAGAATGCTCAATGGAAGTGCGACCCAAACTCAGCAACCACTTGAGAGGCCGGGTGACGAAAAATTGTCGCTCTTTGTCCAGGTAGGAGCGTTGAAGTGTCTTGAGCAAGGCGGCTGTTTGTTGCCCCAGTCGAGTCGATAGTGGGACGTCGAGAAGCTCCTCAATCATTTGTCGAAGGTCGGCATGGTAGGATGGTTTGATCTGGTGGGCATCCATCAACTGCTTTGTGATGGTATCCACGAGATCTTCACGCTTCTGATGGAGTCGCTTCAACAGAGGGTCGTTGGGCTTGGTAAGAGGTCTATAATAAGCCAGCGTGTCGGTGAGCTGGATCGCGGCCTCTGTGTCATTGCCTCGTCGCTGTGCATAGACAGCCCACTCAAGGTGATGAATAAACTCAAATACCTGCTTGCGCATGATCTCGCGTGCTGTAAAACGCAACAAGAAGGGGAGGCGCCCCCAATGAAAGAGAAGTCCTGTGAGGAATCGGCCCCATAAACGGACCTTAACCCACCACCACATACTTGAACCCACAGCAGCGAGGACCTCTTTCCAAAGAGGCTCCTCTCTTCTTGGAGGCTTGCTCTCTGGCAAAGGCTCTTGCCAAAGTTGCTCTGCGCGTGAAAGGCAGGAGCGTTGACCCGATTCTAGCTCTTCTGTAGAGAGGTAGTGTGTCCAGACCGGCTCACGCCAAAAGTGCAAAAGACCCCGATTGGCGACTTGTACATCGAGCAACTGAACAGCAAGCAGATAGAGTGAAAAGCCCCAAAAGAGAGTCCATATCGCGCTCTGACTGGAGGGAACGAGCAATCCAAGAGGTAGGCCGATGAAGAAGAAGAGCGATACTGTGCTAAATATCCCGCGACCGGAAGGGGAGGCCATGTGGGGCACTTCTTCCCCAAACAAAATGGTAACTCGACTTTGCAAACGTGACCACTCTTCTTGTAGGAGGACCCACTCCTCATCATTGGGTTCGATATTCGCGAGTGGTTGATAGAATGTGATGGCCTCTGAAAGCCACTGCAATGCCGCAAGATCGTTGCCTCGCCGTTTGGCTCGTAGAGCACTGCGTAGATGATAGCCAAAGGCAAACTTATGATACGCCAGTGTTTGGCGGGCAAACCATCGAGACAAAACAGGCAGACTCTGGATGGGATAGAGTTCCAAGAAGACACCCCAAACACGTGTATAAAGTCCGCCGAAGAGAGTGCGAATAACAGACAACACGGCCTCTTTTGCCGCTCCCGATTGGTTTGTTGAGACGCTTGCCTCTCCGATCTCCTTCCACATCTGTTTTGCTGTCAGTTGACACAGATACTGCGCTTGACGTAGCTCCCTTGGCTCCAAGAGGGACGTCCAACTGGAGTGGTCTGTCTTCCATCGCAGATTCATTCGCCATTGAATAAACGTGTCAAAGAGGTGCGCGATGACGATGACAAACAAGCCTCCCCACAACAACAAGATTAAACCAAAAGGATCTGTGGAGGGGGGAGCTTGGTAGGACTGATAAGGGCCTGTCTGTAACAATGCTCCACTCATCCCCATGCTGCTCACCGAGCTGAAATACTCCGTAACCAAACCAAAGACTTCCGTGATCCGGTTGAGTGACACACGCTGCAGAATCAAAAAGAGAAGACCTCCACCTCCAAACAGCGCACCAAAAAGTACAAGGGCTCCCCAACTGGGTTGATGCTGACGACTGTGTTGTAACGGTCTCTGCGGTGCAAACGGCACGCTTTGAGCTTCTTGTGACGTTGTAGACACTGCTTCAGCACTTGAGGACGGCTCTTCAGCACTTGAGGACGGCACTTCATCACTTGAGGATGGTGCTTCAGCACTCTGGGCCGAGGAATCCCTCTCTGCACGGGCCTCCTTTTTTTCTGATGGTTCTGTGTGTGATACGTCTGCTTCTTTTTGTTTTTCTTGCGACCACTCTTTTGATAAGTTCCATGTGAGCCAAGGCCTTGATTCTGGGTATGGCAGATGCCGGGGGATGTCGATGTCCACATTGGGACGCCAGAGCAACGCTGCTTTTTCAGGTTGAAGGCCCACTCCCTCCAACCATCGATCAAAGGACTCTGGCAATACAGAGGGAAATAGATCCAACCGGTAGTGTGGGGTGAAATAGCTCAACATACCCCACCAGCCTACAAGACTGCGGGCCACTTCATGCTCGTCTTCTGGGAAGAAAAGATATCGTTCACGAATGAAGAAACTACGCACCTCTTCAAAGGCTGTATGACCCAGCAATTTGCGTAGGTCATCCGTGGAGACATCAAGTTGATCCCATTGTTGCATGACCTCAAAAACGGTAAGCCAGGACCAGTATCTCCATAAGATCTGTGATGCTGACGTTTTGCGTAGTCGTCTGGCTGGAAGCTCATCCAAAAGAATCACTTGAGAAGGGAGCGAATGGGCATCCAGTCCCTCTGCCAACTCTGGATCCTCCAACTCCAATAGCTTCATAAATTCTTGCGAATCGAGATGGTTCACTGGGGTTTCTGGCAAAGGATATTTGTGATCCAATCCAACCTTGTTCAAGAACAGCCGCCTGCGAGCCCGTCGATGGAACAAAAAGACTCCACGACTGGGATCTTGTATCAAAGCATACAACTGCTCTGTTGTAAGATGTGTTCCGCTGATTGCAACAACCGGGTCTGTTTTCTCATCGGGATCTCCTGTCTCTTCTTCTTTGACGACGACAGGTTGCTCCTCCGGCGCGACTGCCAGCCATTCACCCTTCAACATCGATCGTTTGGGCTCTTCTGGCTCATCCTCCAAAGGAACCGGAGGAGGTAAGTCTGAAAAAGAGGGAGCTTCTATCTCCGACTCTGATGGTTTCGCTTCATCGAGCAATACCGGTGACTCCAGTGTTTCAGCTCGCGGTAACTCCTCATCAGAAACCTCTGCCATGTTCTTGTCCGAAGCTTCCTTTTTCCCAACTACCGATTCAACCCCAACCTCGGTAGTTGTCTCAACCTCAGATTCAGCAGTTGTCTCAACCTCGGTTTCGGCTACGGTAGCTTTCTCAGCCTGGGCTTCAGATTCAGCAGTTGTCTCAACTTCAGATTCAGCTACGATAGGTTTCTCAACCTCGGTTCCAGCTATGGTAGCTTTCTCAACCTCGGCTCCAGCTATGGTAGCTTTCTCAACCTCGGCTCCAGCTACGGTATCTTTCTCAACCTCGGCTCCAGCTACGGTATCTTTCTCAACCTCGGCTCCAGCTACGGTATCTTTCTCAACCTCGGTTTCGGTTCCAGCCTCAATCTCGGTTTCGGTTTCAGCTTTCGTTTCAGCCGTTGTCTTAAGTTCAGTCTCGACTTGGGTGTCAGCAGTTGCCTCGACTTCAGCCTCGGTAGCTTTCTCAAGATTGGCTTCCACTTCGGCTTCGGTTTCGGCGGTTCCCTTCGCCTCGGCTTTTGCTTTCACCTCGGTAGCTTCCTCAGCCACAGCCTCCGTCTTGGTTTTCACCTTCCCCGCGGTTTCGGTTTCTACTTTAACCTCAGCCTCAACTTC
>JALTMC010000882.1 GCA_027005175.1 Myxococcales bacterium | reverse complement strand
GCTTTGTCCCAAGACTTTTGACGGGCATATATTTTGGCGCGATTGATATAACCCGAGGCATCGTACTTCTTGCGATGGATATAACGTGTCCAGGTCGCAGCAGCCTTGTCAAAGTCTTTGAGGTAATAGGTGTATAGTGAGGCCAAGGAGCTATACGAGTATGCATTATGAGGTTGTAACTTGATCGCTGTTTCATAATCGGCCACAGCTTGTTGGTAAGCTTTTTGCTGTCGGTACAGATAAGCACGATTGCGATACGCTCCAGGCTTCTTTGGATACTTTGAAATATACGATGTCCACAGGTCAATGGCTTTTTGAGGTTGGCGTAGCCGATACCGATACATACTTGCCAGAGCACTGTAATTGTATAAGTACTGGGGCTTTAACTTAATCGCTCTCTTATAGTCTTGCTCTGCTTTCTTGTAATTCTTCATCTTGGCATAGAGAGAAGCACGCTCGCGATATGCGTAGGCATCTTTTGGATGTTTCGCAAGGTACTTTGCCCACAGATCAAGGGCTAGCGCAGGCTTTTTTAAGTAGTATTTGATGAAGCTGCTAACGCGGCTATAGTGATAGCGAGTCTTCTTTGATAGCTGCAAACCTTTCTTGTAGTCGAGTAACGCGGCTTGTAGCTCTTTGGCACTCTGATGGATGCGGGCTCGCTGATAGTATGCCTTCGAATCCTTGGGATTTTGCATAATATAAGCAGACCAGAGTGCGATCGCTTTTTGGGGCTGCTTCATTCGGTAGGAGTACAAACGAGAGAGGCCATAGTAGTTGTAGTACTGCTTCGGCTCGTTTCGAATGATCTGAAGGTACGTCTTCTCTGCCATTTTGTACTTGCGCTGTGAGGTGTAGATCCTCGCCATCAACCTGTAAATACTGCGAGTTACATACTTTCTCGATTTTTTGTTTAAAGCGGCCCTGAGGTACTGCAATGCCTGGTTTTTTTTGCCTGTTCGCTGACTGGCGCGTGCTGCATTCAACAAGGAGGTGGCATCACCCGATTGCATCACATAGGCCCGCGCCTCTTTGTGCTTACCTGCCTTGATCAGTGTGCTGATATAAAGACTCTTCCATTGCTTTCGGTAATACCGAGGTATTGTGGCCGAGCTGAGCTGCTTCTTCACAAAGGCCAATGCTTTGGCATACTGCTGTGTTGACTGTAGATGTCGAGTATAGGCATTCCCTGCCCAATACGAAGTGGGGTTGAGTTGATAGGCTTTCAGGTAGTCTCTCTCTGCCTCCTGCCTTTTCCCCATCCTCTTTATGATAGGTGCTCTTACGGAGTAAAGTATGGCACTCTTTGGATAGACTTGTATCGCCCGATTCAGAATCGCCGCGGCTTTACGAAGATTGCCATCAAAGCGATAAAAGTTAGCAATGTCTCTGTAGATGGCTGCTGATGGCTCTGTTTTCTTTTCTAAAAGTATTCGGTAATCTTGTTCTGCTTCGTTCTTTTTTCCCATGAGCTTGTATGTGTTTGCTCGCTTACTTAAAGCCCACGCATTACCAGGGTGCTTTTTGAGATACATCGTGAGGACCTTTAGCGCCAGAGGACGTGTTCGATACCCTTGAACTCTCCAGTAGAGCAAGCGCAGTGTATGCAAATCCTCAACCCGTGTGGCCGCTTTTAAAAAGAGTGCTCTTGCCTCTTTTTTACGACGGAGTCGATTGAGATTGCTTGCTGCATCCATCAACACTCTCGGATGGTTGGGGAAACGTTTCAGTAAGTCGTCATAAATTCGCTGCGCCAATCGTCGCTGTCTCCAGGCCAAACGTCCTACTGTTTTGCAAAGAGACAGGACCTCCAGGTTCTCAAAGCGCGTGGTCTTAAACTTTGCGATTTCTTGTTGTAGCTGAGTCAGTTTTTTGCTCTTACTTCCTCGCGACTGCATGAGGAGATTATAACGTATAAAGAAGGAGCGCAGTGAGTTGCCTTTGTTTAACCTTGCGATGTTGGCTCGAACCTTGGCTTGCAGGGGGCGAACCCTCATCATGTGTGCTAGACGCATCAATAAAAGCTGGGGAGCTAGGTGGTGAGGGTACTTTTGGGCGAATTGCTGAACTTCCACCAACAAAAAGGGCAGTTTGGTTCGATTCCTTCGATTCATCCTCACTCGAAAAGTGAGAGGGTTCAACAAACTCCACATGGTATTGGGGTGAGCCTGCAAATCATCCTCAAGCAACTTTTTAACCAGACCTTGGTTTTGCTTGTTGCGATAGATATTTCGCATCAACAGTGCGATTAATTGAAATCGCAACATACGGTTGTTGGGGGATTTTTTGTAGGAAGGATAGAGCTGTTGAAGCCACTCCCTTGCAAGAGACGGGGGCAGTCGGCGAAAGGTGGTGATGCGTCCTTTTTGGAAAGCCTTGCAGTAGGGTTTGTAGATGAAGCCATTTGGTGCGCTTGCGTTGCTGGCACAAAAGGTTTTTAGCTCTTGCGTGTGTCCCAATTTGAAATTCAAAGATGCACGATAGAAGGCAAGAGTATGGTCGTTGGGGTATCTTTTGTTTAACTTGATCAGGTCGATCAGTATCGACTCTTGGGGGACAAAGCCGGCACTGCCCAACTGTATCCATCGAATCCAGCTTATGAGTTCGTCTCGGTCATTCTGTGGCGTAGAGGGAGGTGTCGAGCCCACTGCAGCAGGTCGTGAAGCCGAACGTTGGGTGCTGGGGAGTGTGCGTCCGGCTGGGCGATTGGCCGGTTTTGTCGTACCTCCTGCGATGTTCTCTGTAGGAAGTGTATATTCTACGGGCTTGTCTTTCTTGGACTGTGCCCACGATATTGTTGCGAAGCCTAAACAAAGTGAAACCATCGCAGGTAAAAGTAGAAAGTGATGCCGACGCATAATGACTCCTTCCTCAAGATCAAGGTGGTGTGTGAAACGGCAATTTTTGGAGTGACTGTTGTTGCTCTGGGTGTTGGATCTTCATGCAAGGTGTGGCATGGTGCAGGACACCATAGCAAAGCACTGTTCGATCGTCAACGCATCGACAGGCATCTCTTCCGTACGTCAACAACCTCCGATAGAAGTTGGAGGCTTGCCGAGTCTCGACCCGACAAGCTTGATGTTGTCGATTCTGCCTGACCCGCGATCGGGAGGGGGTTTTCACGCCCACAACATAAGAGGTTTTTTTCTGATGATGTTCTCACAAGAAACACTGCAACGACGTCGCGATCTTCTGATGAAAAAGATGGGGGAAGCAAGCGTTGGTATATGGATAGGCTCCCCTGAATTGATTCGTAGTCGAGATTCCACTTTCCGCTATCGGCCCTCCTCCGATATCCTCTACCTGACTGGACTTGAGGAGCCCGAAGTCATCCTGGTCCTCAAACCCAACGAGCCAGAGGGCCATTTGTTTACTCTTTTTGTTCGACCGCGCAACGAAGAACGTGAGATCTGGGAAGGCCGACGTCTCGGGCCTGAGCAGGCCAAAGAACAGCTCGGTGCTGATCAAGTTTTTACGATCGATGAGTGGGAAGACAAACTCCCTGACTTGCTCGTTGGAGCGGAGCGATTGTACTACCAGATGGGGCTCTATCCTGATTGGGACCCCAACATTTTGAATCTTCTCAAAAAGGCTCAACGCCAAGCGAAATCAGGGAAAAAAGCTCCTCGAACTATTGTCGAACCAGGGACGCTTGTGCATGAAATGCGTCTCATCAAAACACCCGATGAAATCGAGTTGATGCGTCAGGCTGCCGCTATCTCTGCGGAGGCTCATCGCCGTGCCATGGCTGTGACGCGGCCAGGGATGGAAGAGTACCAACTGGAGGCTCTTCTTCAGTATCATTTTCGTGTTCACGGGAGTGTCGAGGTTGCTTATAGCTCGATCGTGGGAGGAGGGGACAATGCTGCGATTCTTCATTATGTCGAGAATCAGTACACCTTGCGCGATGGCGAACTCGTTTTGATCGATGCCGGTGCAGAGTTTTCTTATTATGCCGGTGATATTACACGCACCTTCCCTGTCAATGGTAAGTTCACATCCCAACAACGCGATGTCTATCAGGTGGTGTTGGATGCAGAGGAAGCAGCTATCAATGTGTGCAAGCCGGGCCACCGATTCAACGATATTCACGACACTGCTGTTCGCAAACTCACGGAAGGTCTGATCGAGTTGGGCTTGTTAAAGGGGGATGTGGAGGAGTTGATTGAGGCAGAAGCAACAAAACCCTACTATATGCATAAAACGGGGCATTGGTTGGGTATGGATGTTCACGATGTTGGTGATTATTACGAATCGGATGGTTCCAGTCGAATCCTTAAACCGGGGATGGTGCTCACGGTGGAACCAGGACTCTACTTTCATCCTGAATTTTGCAAAGATCCTGCTGCCGAACCTTTTCTTGGTATGGGGATCCGCATTGAAGATGATATCCTCATCACTGAAAATGGCTATGAGAACCTCACCCACGCTGCTCCCAAAACCATCGCAGATATCGAAGCCGTTGTCGGTACCGAAGAGCTTCCCTAAGCTTCGATTACAAAAAACCGGAACTCTGCGCTCAAAGCTACTCCGACAAAGCTTCTTGTTCTCGCAATTGAATCACACGTGATGAGTTGCGAAAGAGAAATCCAAACAGGATTCCAACAGCGAAGCCACCGATGTGTGCCATCCAAGCTACGCCTTTTCCACCATGGAAGGCCATAAACACTTGGAGGCCAAGCCAGAAGAGAAGGTAGTAGAGCATACTCAGTTTAAAGCGAACGAAGCGCAAGACAACCATCCAGACTTTGACTTCTGGGAACAACACAAGGTAGGCACCCATCAAGCCGGAGATGGCCCCAGAAGCACCGACAAGCGGGACAGTGCTTCCGGGAAAAAATGCTGTATGGAGCAGTGCCCCTGCAATACTGGATAGGAAAAAGATGAGTAAGAATTTTGGAATTCCCAGGGTATCTTCCACATTGTCGCCAAAGACATATAAGAAATAAAGGTTGCCAAAGATATGCATCCAACCGCCATGAAAGAAGGCATAGGTCACCAAGCCCCAAAGTTGGCTTCCATCGATTACTTGTGAGGGAACACTTCCAACGAGGGAAAAAAAGGTGGAGGTCGAGGTTCCGGCATGGATCATGTAAAGTTGTACACCAAAGCAGAGAGCGATCAACCCAATGAGGCTATAAACTGTAACAGCGGGCTGGCGTACTGGATTGTAGGCTTCCACAGGAAATCCTGTGAGGATCTGAAAGAGATAACTGAGAACGCCAGGTTCCTCTTCGGAGGGGGCTTCTTCATTTTGCTCGTTATCACGCATGATCTGGATGAGCTTTTCACCCTCAAGCGCATCCAGCCAGATGCCTCCGGATGTTTGGCAAATATCAAGCTCAACCGCAGCTGTTTTGGAGGACACAACATAAGCATGCATGGGATTGGAGTCGATAGGACTCCGCAACTTCGACGGCCCCAAGTCGATGGTTCTGTCATCCGATGTCCAGAGCTCAGGATCGGCCAAAGGGCCAAAAGCTTCCGTCAGATCTCCCGGTAATAAAAAGGAACCACCACAACGTGAGCAATGATCAAGCTCTGCGTGATTCTCCGGATGGGTCACCACAGTTAAAGGGTAGGTACAGCGAGGGCAAGTTCTCATAAGCGAATTCTCCCTTGAATCGTCAAAACTGAAAAATAGAAGCTCGAACGTGGAACACAGTCTCGTTGAAAGTCGAAGCTGGCTCGAACGCGGAACACAGTCTCGTTGAAAGTCGAAGCTGGCTCGAACGCGGAACACAGTCTCGTTGAAAGTCAAAACATGGAAAATTGAATCCAGGACACCGTTTCATCGAAAGTTGGAATGGTATGACTATAGGGCTTGTGGTGAGGCTTTTGCAATATGCTAGTTTTAATAGGGTGGCTCGGGGAGCCAACAGTCTTTGAGTGAAGTATGTCAAGGAAGGAGCTTGGCTTGGAAGCAATAGCCGGGGCGATCTTTATTGATGTCTGGGAGTTGGATACGAAATTCGACGCTGACAGTGCGTTGTGTTGCAGCAATACTACTCGGTAGAGGGGGGAGTGAGATGTTTCGTTGGTGTAGTGGGATCTGGTAAGTACGCCATTTCTGTTTTTCAGACACAACAAAGCGGCGTACTAGCTGGTTTTCGATCCAAAGGCCGATCTGGACGTCGGGGCCTGATGAGGGAATGCTTGGTGTTACCTTGCTGGGGGTGGCGGTTCCTATACCGTGTCCGAAGTAGAGAGTTCCCCGGTAGGGGACCAGTCGATAACGCACATGTAGGACTTCACAATGTTTGGGCTGGGCCCACAAACAGTCACGCGGGGAGTCGCCAACTTCCTGGATCATCCGACCAAAGAAATATCGTCCTTTTCCTCGCCACCATCCTGGCTTTGGTTCCCAACGGCGTAAATAGTGAATACGTTCCTGTGCGTTGCTAGAGCAGATCGGGTTTGCTTTGAGGTTGCGTTCTGCCAGAGTTGCGGGAGAAGGTTGAAAGAATGATTGCAACATTCCAGCAGGTGTTCTGCGGAGGAACTGTTGCGCCTCTCTGTATTTCTTGATTAACGTTGCTCGCCGTGCTCGCCGCAGTCGTTGAATTAATTCGTGATCGTAAGTGGGCTTATGAAGCCAAACTTCAGCTTGTTGAAGCCGACGACGTGATGTGAAGTCATACAGAGGTACTCGTGGTTTGGGGAGTTGAAAGAGATAGAGTTCTACCTTTTTAAAGGTCGATTTCTTTCGCATCCAGTACAACTGACGAAGTGATCGGATCTGTTGTCGAAAGGCTTTCCGAAACCACCATTTCCCCAGCCGGGGAGCGACCATTAACCAGAGCCGTCGATAGCGAGTCAGGTCGGTGTTGGCAAAATCTTCTCTGTATATGATGGGGTATTTGCGAAGTGGTTCTGCTCCTTGCAGGGCCCATGTTGGCAAGATCCCGATCACGTCACCTTTTTGGTAATGCTTGATGATATGCTGGGCTGGCCGAGACCAACCCTGTGGTGTGATATTGGTCGTGGCAATGCCATAATGCATAAATAACGCAAAAATAGCAGCCATTCCTGCCAGCCAAAGAAAGAGGCGATCGGATATCGGGGTGTTTGGAATATGCAATTGGGTCCAGGTTCTCAGTTTTAAGTTCTCAGTTCGCCCTTCACGGGCCTGGAGAGGGATCTTTAACGGGAAACCTGGATCGGGTCAAGTGGGAAACCTGGATCGGGTCAAGTGGGAAACCTGGATCGGGTCAAGTGGGAAACCTGGATCGGGTCAGGAGGGAAACCTGGATCGGGTCAGGAGGGAAACCTGGACGGGTCAAGTGCCGCCCAGCGTTTGGGGTTCTTGGTAGGTTCTTCTCTACTGACTCATGGAGTCGAGGAATTCCTGGTTGGTGGAGGTTCGACTTACTTTATCGAGGAGGAACTCCATCGAGTCGATTACGTTGAGTGGGTGGAGGAGTTGGCGCAGTACCCACACACGTTTGAGTTCGGTGTCGCTGAGGAGTAGCTCTTCTTTTCGAGTACCTGACTTGTTCATATCGAGGCAGGGGAAGATACGCTTTTCCATCAGTTTTCGGTCGAGGTGGAGTTCGCAGTTACCAGTGCCTTTGAATTCTTCAAAGATCACTTCGTCCATGCGAGATCCCGTATCAATAAGAGCGGTCGCGATAATTGTCAGGGAGCCGCCTTCTTCGAGGTTACGAGCCGAGCCGAAGAATCGCTTGGGCTTGTGCAGTGCGTTGGAGTCAACACCACCAGACAGGATCTTACCGGAGGGGGGAACCACCGAGTTGTAGGCACGAGCCAGACGGGTGATAGAGTCAAGCAAGATCACAACATCTTTTTTGTGCTCGACCAATCGTTTGGCCTTTTCAATGACCATCTCGGAGACTTGGACGTGTCGTGCTGCGGGTTCGTCAAAGGTGGAGGAGATCACCTCGCCTCGGACAGAGCGCTGCATGTCGGTGACTTCTTCCGGGCGTTCATCGATCAACAAAACGATCAAGGATACATCGGGGTTGTTGGTCGTGATTGCATTGGCGATGCTTTGCAACAACACTGTCTTACCCGCACGTGGAGGGGAGACGATCAATGCGCGTTGGCCACGACCGATAGGAGTCATCAAGTTGATGATACGGGTGGAGTAGTTTGAGGCATCATGCTCAAGGTCCAACCGCTTGTTGGGATACAATGGAGTCAGGTTGTCGAAGAGGATCTTGTTGCGAGCCACTTCGGGCTCTTCAAAGTTGACCTTCTCAACCTTGAGTAGAGCGAAATAACGCTCGGACTCTTTGGGGGGGCGGATTTGACCCGACACCGTATCTCCTGTGCGGAGATTAAAGCGACGGATCTGTGATGGCGAGACATAGATGTCATCGGGGCCAGGAAGATAGTTATAGTCGGGTGAACGCAAGAAGCCAAAGCCATCTGGCAGTACTTCCAGTACACCTTCGCCATAAATTTGTCCTTCGCGGTCCGTTTGAGCTTGGAGTATGGAAAAGATGAGTTCTTGCACACGCAAGCCAGACGCATTGTCTATGCCCATCTCACGGGCCATGGTGTGTAAGTCCGTGACCTTTTTGTTCTTCAAGTCGTTGAGGTTCAGAATCATGCGGCCAGATCCTCGCAGTGTTGGGGGGTTAGTACGTTACTTTCTTCTCGAAAGATACGCTGTTCTTGCTTCATGGGTTGGTATCATCCATGGAGGGATAAAAAATATGTTGGGCGTGCATAAGTTTGCTGATATTTTGAGAAGTTTGTTGATATTTTGAGAAGTTGAGGTTTTGAATTTAAGTTGGGTTTGTGTATCAGGTAGGAAATTGGAAGGTTGTCCTTCCTCTGATAGGGAGAATCTTAACGATATTTCTTCATTTGTCAAGAGATTGGTGCAGGAAGTTTGGAGAGTTTGCAGATTTGCCCCCTCCCATCCTGTTCTCTTTCCTCTCTTTTTCTCCTTAATGGATGCGTGTTCCTGGTGCGACTCCTTCGGAGTACCGGGCAAGTTCGAGCTTGCCTTCCGCATTCTCGGCAGCGATTAACATTCCCTCGCTGCGTTTCCCAAAAATCTTGCTAGGTTTGAGATTGGCAACCACAACAACGGTCTTCCCAACGAGATCTTCCGGGGCATAGGATTTCCCGATGCCTGCAACTATCTGTCTCTTCTCCCCTATATCCACTACAATCCTGAGGAGCTTGCTTGAACCCTCTACCCTCTCGGCTTCAAGCACTTTACCTGTCCTGAGTTCCACCTTGGCAAAGTCGTCTATACTGATGAAACCATCTTTTTCGATCCTCTTTCCGGCATCACCTGCTGCCCTGTTCCCCTTGACGGCGTTCTTCTTATCCATACCTGAGACCTCCCTTTTCTTCTCTATCCTCGGAAAGAGGGGCTCTCCCTTTCTGAGCCTCGTGCCTGGCTCAAGCCCGCCCCATCTGAGTTCTGAGAGAACGCCGGGCCTGACAAGACCTTCCAGTCCGAGCATCTCAG
>JALTMC010000881.1 GCA_027005175.1 Myxococcales bacterium | reverse complement strand
CAATCTACTTTTTTTCTGGATCGGTGAATTGGAGGCGCATGTGTATCTGGCCGTTATCCATTCCTCGAAGCTTGGACCTGGGAATAGCAATGGGAAGCATGTAAGGCCATTGTTGTTTTTTCGAAAGAACCGCAGACTGGCTCAGTAGTTGTTTTTGCTTGTGAGAGATTATGTAAGAGACCTTTGAAAGTTTATGTTTCTTCCAAGCCTGTGGAGATCGAATCTCAACTTGTTGGATGACCTTATTTGCCTTGACTTCAGGGCTCTTAGAAAGAACGACTTTAATTACTACTGGTTTTGGGGGACGTGGTCTACCTACAATGGGTTTTGCTTTAAGAGACTTTAGAGTATAGACGCGAATAGAAATATGTTTATGGATACGAAAAGAGAAAAGCACTGTATCTCTTTTATCTTTTCGCATCAACTCCAGTTTACGTTTGGACTCTTGGTACTTTCGGAAGAGTCTTCCTCTCTTGCCACCACCATCAGAGACATCGTCAGAAACCAGAATAAAGTAGTGATTCTCTGCTGGGTATTCATCAAGGTAACGAAGCCCTCGTAGTTTGGCCTCAGAGATCAAACTGTGCCTTGCTTTCATGGTGCGCCAATATCTAGAGAACCCAGGCAGTTTCTCAAGAAAGAATCGCTGAGAGAGTTGAGACCGCTTATGATGTTGGAAGAGGGGGGATTGAACTACTCCTCCAAAGAGGTGAAGCGTTAGAAAGTCATTGCTACGAAGCAAGGGGCGTGGAAGCTTTCCAGGAATGGGGATGTCATCACCCTGTGAAGGAATGACTCGGTCAGATGTAAAGAGGATCTCAGCCAAAACAGCATGTACTCGTTGTAGGATTTTTTTTCTGTGTCGCCTAGGCAAATGACTCCACATACTTCTGGAGACATCAAAAGCTACAACGATATGTCTGGATGCCTTATTCTTTACCTCTTGAGCAAGGGCATGGGACAGGCTGAGACAACATAAGAGTAAAATGATAGCAAACATGCAGTTGTTTTTGAGGGATCGGATTTTATTTATGATGTTGCTCATCATTACTCCAGCATGAAATAAGAAACGAAGAATTCAGATATGAACTCACTCAACGAATCGCCTTACAAGGAACTTTTTGAGATATGGATATAACGATCTTCTACAGAAAGAAAGAGTTGATTACTCCTGGACACAGGCGTTCCATCGAAACGCACACTGGATAGTTGATCGAGCAACGGATGTTCCGTTTTTTGCCCTGTCATTAAGGAGATCGAGATCAGCTTGTAGCCAGCAGGCTCTGCAAGAAGAAGCTGTCGTTCAAGCAGGCAGCTCCTATATCGAGGGATACTCTGTATTCCTTGTATGAGAAGTCGAGAGGTATTTCGTGTTTCTGTGCCGAAAAAGTTCAAAGTTAGGGAGTCTGGATCAATGCCACTATAGGTGAAGAGGTGTTTGCGTCTTGGATCGTAAAGCATGGGATATCGTGTTGATACAATAACATCTCTTGTGTCAACGAGAAGAGCTTCTTGTAAGTCAATAAATTCTGGGGCTAGAAGCTCAGAGTTACCTGGGAAATTTGAATCTGCAGCAGTATCTTGTATGGACACACAAATAAGACCATGAGTTACTCGTTGAGGCTTCCTATTGGTTTCCACTGAAGAAGAAGCCAATACCTCTAACCAAAAGGAGCCATCTGCAAATAGCGGTGCGGAAACAGTGTATGACGAATAGTGATCTGGTACGGGTAGCTTTCCTTGCCAAACAATTTGATAGGAACCACCTGTGTCCTTAAATTGGATGAGTAGGGCTTCGCCATGTTCAGTAGTTGCCAAGAGCCAAGGCCAAGAACCTGCAAGGGTTCTGAAGGTGGATGGATCTGTCTCCGACCATGGTAATAAAATCAAAGCAACTTCTTGTAAATTTCGATCCAAACACCAAATACAATGATTCGTTAAATAGCACAAGAGCCCCTCAGAGACGGCACTATCTGGAGGTGAAAACCAAAGGGGGGCTGCATGCTTTACTGGAACAGTGTTCTTTGGAAAAGAAGTAACTTCTGGAGTTTGCATATTCTGAAGCAATGAATAGCGAAAGAGTTGGTTCAGTGAAAGACACCAAAGCTCTGTCCCATTTGAAACAGGAGAGTGACTGAGAGTATTCAACCAGTGATGTGGATGTGAGTAGAGGTATTGACCTGTAGAAGCATCAACGAAGATAAGATGAGGCTCTTTATGATCAAACCGATCATGTCCAAGAAATACAATCAACTCATCTGTCCAGATGCATTGAGGATAAAAATGAGCTATCTCCCCATCATTATATAAGGCTTTACCTTTTTCCATATCCCAAAGTGCCGATGACGATTCTTGCGAAGAATTGTTATCGGCTGCTGTTCTCTCTGGAAGGCCAC
>JALTMC010000880.1 GCA_027005175.1 Myxococcales bacterium | reverse complement strand
CTTCAGACCTCAGACTCAGTTTACACAAAGAAGGTGTCTCATGGCGAAGGAAAACAATACGATCTTTGGCAAGATTCTCAGGGGAGAGATTCCCAGCGACAAAGTATGGGAAGACGATTATTGCATTGCATTTCACGACATCAACGCCGCCGCTCCAACACATATCCTCGTCATTCCGCGCAAATATGTTCCCACTTTGAATGATCTGGAAAAGGATGACAAAGAGCTTATCGGACATATGGTTTGGGTCGCCGCTCAGATCGCTGACCAAGAGGGAATCGCCGACGATGGCTACCGCCTCGTCATCAACTGCAATGACATGGGAGGGCAAACGGTTCATCACCTCCACATGCACATTCTTGGTGGAAGAGGCTTGAGCTGGCCTCCCGGCTGAGAGAGAGAAACTGAACCAGACTCGTGAGCCCATCGTACTGCTCGGATGATGTGCAGCAGACCTTCTCCCAAAGATCCGCAAGGAACCAGAGGCCCAAGCACAAGATCAGTGGTTCAACCCCTTGGTAAAGCAAAGATTTTGTCGGCGTTCCGAACATCATCCAAGCCTTTGGGAGTTCGGACGTCAATCCGATGGAAGCCAGCTTTGAGCAACTCCCGGCCTGCTCTTAACTCAAAAACTCAGAACAAAAAGAGTCCAGCATGTCAACATTCTATATTACAACTCCCATTTATTATGTTAACGGAGCCCCCCATATCGGGCATGCGTATACAACATTGGTTGCTGATGCCTTTGCACGTTTCTATCGCCAAGATGGTGCTGATGTATACTTCCTAACAGGAACAGACGAGCACGGATTAAAGATCCAAAGAGAGGCAGAGAAGCGGGGAATCACACCGGCACAGTTGGCCGATGAGAACTCGGGCCTCTTTGCCAGCTTATTTGAGCTGTTGAAGATATCACATGATCGCTTCATTCGCACAACAGAGGAAGCCCATCACAAGGTGGTGACAGAAGTAGTTAAGCGTATGCAAGCCAACGATGATATCTACTTAGACCACTACGCCGGGTGGTATGCTGCCGCAGATGAAGCCTTTTATGGCGAAGATGAGATCGAAGATGGAAAGTCGATCGCGACGGGTGCTCCTGTGGAGTGGGTTGAAGAAGAGAGTTACTTCTTTCGGCTGAGTAACTACCAGGAGCCTTTGCTTGCCTACTACAAGCAAAATCCAGAGGCCATCCTACCCGAATCCCGACGCAACGAAGTTGTCGCCTTTCTCGAAGGTGGACTGCGAGACCTGTCCATCAGCCGCACAACCTTCGATTGGGGTGTCCCCTTCCCAGGAGATCCCAAACATGTGTTGTACGTTTGGGTCGATGCATTAACCAACTACATCACAGGAGTTGGAGCCTTTCAAGACGATGCCAACTTCGAAAAGTTCTGGCCTTGTGACCTCCACATGATCGGCAAGGACATCCTCCGATTTCATGCCGTCTACTGGCCTGCATTCTTACTCAGCGTTGGGATTCAGCCTCCACGTCAGATCTTTGCACATGGCTGGTGGCTGAATGAAGGCGAAAAAATGGGCAAAAGACGAGGCAATGTCTTGGATGCCTTTCAGCTCGTCAAAGACTACCCCTTGGATGTGTTGCGCTACTACCTCATTCGAGAGATCCCTTTTGGTAAGGATGGAAACTTTGTCCAGTCCCGCCTGATCGAGAGAAACAACAGCGAACTCGCCGACAACCTGGGAAACCTAGTCAATCGCACCTTAAAGATGGCCCAACGGTTCCTCAAAGGGAAGAGCCCAGCGTTTCGTGAAACAACGTACGAAGAAGACGTCGCGCTACGAACCAATGCTGTAGAGGCACGAGACTTTATATACAAACACATGAAGGATCGCGAACCTCACAAGGCGCTGGAAGCTTTGATGGCGATGAGCGCGCACCTGAACCAATACGTTCATCACAGCGAGCCCTGGGCACTCAACAAACAAGGCCAAACCGAGCGGCTCGAAGAAGTTCTCTATCACGCCTTGGAAGGGATCCGCTGGGTCAGCGTGCTGGGTCATGCCTTCTTGCCTGAAGCCACAGCAAAGATCCTTCAAGGCTTAGGTGGAACAAACTTGCAAGATGCCACCTCTTTCAGCACCATTGAGATCTTTGGTGGCCTCGCAGAAGGAACCGAGATCACGCCTCCCGATGTCTTGTTCCAGAAGATGGAGTTCCTCACAGAAGATACAACAAAAACAGCGGAAGCACCCGCTCCCAAAACAACAAAGAAAAAAAGTAAACAAGCAGCCTCGACAGGAGAAACAGACTCCAACGAGGCGATGATCGGATATGATCAGTTCATGAAGGTTGAGATCAAAGTAGGTCTTATTCTTTCGGCAGAACCGATAAAAAAGTCAGACAAGTTGTTGTTGCTCTCTGTGGACTTGGGAGAAG
>JALTMC010000879.1 GCA_027005175.1 Myxococcales bacterium | reverse complement strand
GATAAGAGACAGTGTAAAAAATCCAGCGGAGACCATCCGAATTGCATATTTACTCATAACTCTTCCCCCTGGCCGAACGTGTTGTGGGTAAAGGCCCGAAACGAAGCCTCTAAAACTAAGAATAAGTGCTCCACTCTTCCGAAACAAGCTGAATTACCAAAAAAAAATTCCTATTCCCAGCACGCGAAGCCTATGAACGCAACAGTGAGGTTCTTGAGTCCCGAAGCAACACCACCATAAGCACGGCACACCATAAGCACGACGACAGACTCCAGGATCATTGCATCCTTTGAAAGCCTCTCCACTCCAAATGCCCTCTGTATGTCTTGCCGAGCATGGTAAACTCTCGGGGAGAATCGTTCGAACAGCGTTTCGCTGTAAGACAGAGGTAAGAGAGAGATTGGAAGAGAGAGAGTCCAAATTCGGTCGAGTTTGTCGGTATTCAAACCACTGTCTAACTGATTCAAAAAAATCTGAATCAATGTGAGTCCAAATTCGTTCGAGTTTGTCGGCGTTGAAACCGTTGGCAAGCACTTTGGGCTAGGTGCGAATCAGGCAGGGGAGTCCGTCAACACAGAGTTTGTCGGCGTTAAAACCGTTGGCGAGCACTTTGGGCTAGGTGCGAATCAGGCAGGGGAGTCCGTCAACACGGAGTTTGTCGGTGTTGAAGCCGTTGGCTTGCATAATTGAGGCGGCAACGAGTGATGGGGTGAGGATCGTACCACCTGCTGACACAGGTTTTCCAGTGAGAGGATCGATCGCCTCAGGCCCCATTCCTTTATCGGAAGAAGCACCAATCACTTTGTTGAAGGGGACACCTGCACCAATTAACAACGAAGCGTTGGCAATGTGATGGTCACGCCCATCACGGTTGTTTATCACAGGAGTGCGGCCAAACTCACTGAAACACATAATAGTAGTGTGGTCGATCAGTTTATCACCTGGTTTCTCAGGATGAGGTGTATTCTTAAGATCCGTAACCAATTGAGAGAGAGCCTTGAATCCAGTGTGAAGCCTCTCAATATGGTCATCCCCCCACTCTTCACCATGTGTGTCAAGACCACCTGCTATCTCAATCGAGATACACTGTGCGACATTGTTGCGAATCGCCTGAAAGGCCATGGCAGCCTGTGCTTGTGACGAGGTCAAAGAACGAATCGCATAGCGATTCTTCATCTTCACCATCTCGGGATCTTTGGCATTGAGAAAGTTAAACATATTGCTCAAACCACTCTCAACCAGTGTCCTTGACTTGGTTTGTGCTGACTTAATCAAATCCATCATAGCGTTGTCATTGAGCCGTACAGGATCGCAATCCCGGCGGGTCGCACGATACTCCTGCAACAAAGCGCGAAGCTCTTTGTTGGGAGCCTGAGGACCATCACGCAATGTTTGCAACAAGTCCGTAATGCTTGAGACCTTCAAACCGCTTGCATAAGCCGGGAGATCCCGGTTGTAGGACTCAACCCGCACCACCAAGTTTGGAACAGGAGTGATATCCCCTTGGTTGGCCACAATTCGCGTGGGAACAGAAGAACCTTTTGCATTCAGACCGTTTGGCATCATGCCCGTGATCATATAACGACGACCCACTTCATGGGTTACTGTATCCATCGCCATACCACGAACAACACAGCTAACATCGTGATGGCCAGCTTCCGCAAAAGCCTTCATCGCAGGCCCAAATTCAATATTAGATCCTTTGGGTTGAATAATCTGACGGTCGACCTTCGTGCCATCGCGCAAGCGATCGGGAAGACGATCCCAGCCCAGTTGAATCTTCGTCTCAGCAACCCTTGACTCTGAAAATATACCTGGATCACGTGGGTCTAGAGATTGAGTAATATCCCAACCTCCCTGAAAATAAGCAAAAACAAAGTATCGTTTGGGTCTCTTTTGCTTGGGTTCGGCTTGCAATGTCGAAAGATCCCAGGGTTGCAGTAGAAAACTTCCAGCTGCACCCAGCCCCATTGATTTTAGAAAAAAGCGTCGATTGAAACGCATGATTGACTCCTACTATCGGAACATAACCAGTTGCTGTCATCTCTGCCGGGTTATGTCTTCGTGTGCTTACTTACCATTTCAAAACATTCTCTGACTTGCTGACTCAATAGGAAAAGAACTCGGGTGCAGTGAGTACAGCGATGCACACACCTTCCCATGCCGTTGAAGTCTTCCTGGTCTTAGCAAGCACACGATCATAGAGAGTTCGCAGCTGCTTGATACTCTCTGTTGAATTCTCCGGGACATAAATAGAGTGAAACTTCAGCCGCAAAAAACGCAGTGTCTTGTTGACATCCTTGTACCGAATCACGCTGCGTCGTCTCATGTCTTGGGTTTTCCGATCTGCCTTGACAGCAGCCTTACACACCTGCCCGGCCATGTCGTCCATAAACTTCATAAACAGAGACGTTGATTCACGAGAGTTTTGCGTCACCTGTAAATAATCAGCCTGTCCCAAAGTTCGGGATAGCAAATCGAACATATTACGCGATCCACTCTTCCACGTAATCCCCTTGAATAACTGTGGAAGAACCGCCTTCAATTGCATCACACTCATACGCCGAGAGTAACGTCCAAACGATGCCTTCAACGTACCCTTTGAGCCATTCGATGGATCGGCCTTAGACCAGTGGTCCTCCACAGAGGGTGGGGGCTGAACATGAGGCTTGGTCGGCTGAGGAGGGTCAACACGACCTGTGGGAGGTGTCTGCCGATTTTGTGGTTGCTCCGGCTTGTCTGTTTTCTTTGTATTGTTCTGGTTCGATGGATCGGGCTGATTTTGTGTGTTGGGTCCTTCGGTTTGACACCCCCACAACACCAACGCTGACAGAACCAGAACAGACAGATAGTAACGAACTCGTTTCATCGGGATGCTCCTTGTCGATTAAGCAGTCGACCTTGACGGTATTCCGGCGTAGAAACGATCGCTTGAATCAATTTCAACAGGTCATAGTTGTTGGATTTAAAGCGGGAGGCCAACTCTAGCATTTGTGACTCTTGCTGAGCATGGGGAGCCTTCCCTACAAACCAGGTCCACATTCTGCGTGTTGTACAACTGGCAAAGGAGCCATTGTCGATGGAGCGTTGAGCCAGAAGGATCGGGCCTTTCTCAATGTTGGGCTCCATAGACTTGGTGGCAAAAACATACGAACGGAGGTAGCCCAGAAATTTCATCTCTTTGTCGTCGCCGGGATAGAAATAGAAGCGACGGCAAGTTGGGTTCCCACGGTTTTGCATCTTCTTACAAAAGCTAGAGATCTTCGGATATTCCGCAGCGTTTTGCACTGCCATACCAGCCTCAGCCCAGCGTCCCCAATAGGCAGCCGATGGCTCCACGGTCTGGTGACAGTATTTGCAACCACAGCGCTTCATCAAGTTAGGTTCATCGTGACAGCTGTCACTCGCCGGTGGCAAACCACCCGGAGGAGCCTGAAAGTGAGTACACAAGAATGCATTGTAAAAACGATTGGCTCGTCCACGATTGGAAGAGAACTTGAGCAAGTACAAGGGCATTGTCAGCAAGCCCGCATGAAGGTTGGTGCGCATAACCTTCTTCCAGGTCTTCTTCTCATGATAGGGAATTGTTGGAATCGAATAATTTTGTACTGGAGTGGCATACGTGAGGTTACCAGCTGCTGCTGTCTGGTATCGAAAATAATGTGAGATCGGACCATTCAACTCGATCTCCTTACCAACAAGAACCTGGGTATAAGGCTTGTGGTTTTTTACAATATCACTCACAAACCGTTGTGTTTGTTCTGTAAGAGAATTCAGGATCTCCCGCTGCACAGTACTAGTCATACACCAGCGCAGATTGGGACCACAGCCACAGCGACCATTCTTGGGAGAGAGATAAGCAGACTTGCTACAATCAAATGTCCTGCCGCTACCGTCGTAGGAGGGGATAGAAAGAGTGGCGCTAGCATCAAAAGCGCAGACCTTCACCTCTTTTGTAGCGTTCCAATAAGGACGAATCTTCACGTAACCTTCTTGCTTTACAGGGTAGTCTTTGCCGTCGGGTCCTTTGTAAATACCGTCTTTGGTTTTGATGGAGCCATCTTTGTTGTATGTCGCAGGCTCATTCAAACATCGCACATTTTGCCCGCGATACCTTCGTTTTCGACCTTGAGAAGCGATATAATATGGGACGCTTGTTCCATTTCCAACAAGCCGCCAAGCCACATTCGCCAAACGAATGTTGTTTATGTTTTGCCACAACAGATCCCGGTGGTATGCCTTGAGCTGAGTCTGAAGAGCATCCGAGTTAATCATCGCAGACAGTGTCTTGGTTGTCACTTTGCCTTCTTTGATCACTGTTTGCATCTCAGCCACAGAAGGGAGAGTTCCCCGTAAATCCAGGCTGAGACGACGTAGATACTGCAACTCGGGCTGAAAGCCCTTGGGAGCACAGACCTCAGCTTGTGGCATATCGCCAAACCAAACCAGGCCCATACCCACCATCAGCAACAGGGGTATAGACTTCCTCCAGAATCTCATCACTTCCACTCCTCTTCTCTCTTGGAAACGCACATTACCGACGAGTATACAACCCGCCTACTGCCGGTATCCACCTTGAATCCATCGTCTAAGAGTCTCCGCGTCACCACCCACCAACTTGTTGGGAGGAGGTGGCATCGGACTGCCCTTCTCTTCGATTCGCCGAATCATATCATTGACACCACTGCGTACTTCGTCATACGTAGTCAGTAGATAGAAATCTGCTGACCCGCCTTGCTTATGACACTTCAAACAACTTTGCTGTACAAAAGGTTTCACATCTTTTTGGTACGTCGTCACAGGACCATCCTGTCCGATACGCCAAAGCACCTTCCCATCGCTGATCCAGAGTCCTTCGTCTTTTCCAATACGAAACAAGACAACCTTCTCCAGCTTCTCTTTCCAACGCAACAAGCGAGCTTCCGCTTCGTCGATCCGCAAGATCCCATCTTTCACCCAGAGCCACACCGTGCCCGCTTTAAAATCCAACGCCATCCTTCGAACAGACCATTCGAAATCTTTGTCTTTGTTGGGTTTCAACCGAAACGGCCACCAAGCAACGTTCTTCTCTGTTCGCTTGCGAAAGAATAACTTGCCCTTCGCCATTCCCCAGAATTCACCGTTCTTCCAGGGCAACACATCTTCCAATGTTGTGTCTTTAACTTCACGTTCCAAAGAACGAAGCTCCCAAGAACCCTTGTTGTTGCGCAATCCAATGATCTTATCGTCGTTCGTGTGAAGAATGAGTTCCGGCGAACCATCATAAACATAGAGAGACTTCACACCCTTGATCTGCTTAAACTGTTGAATCGGTGTATCTTCGTTTTGCCACCGCCACAATGTCTTGTCCGTGCCGATCCACAGATCGGTTTTGCCACGTGCAACCATGACCTGAAGTTTTTCACCCTTTTCCAAGATGCTACTCAAAGCAGAGGGTGCGATGGTGTGGTTCAGCCACAAGTCAATTCGATTCTCTCGACCCACCAGCAAAGCGGGCTGCCCTTTCTTCAACTCCCACACAGCCAAAGCTGTGACACGAACTTTATCGATCTGTTCGAATTTCCCATTGGCCCAACGAAATAACCCCTTCTTCCCCCCAACCCACAGATCTTTTCCCATCAAGATCATCTGAAGATCTGCATCATCCAATAGCTCTTTATGCAACGCATAGGAGCGGGCCTCCAACTTCAACTCGCCCCATGACTTTGGCTCCAACTCACCAGGAATTGTAGGTGGTGGCTTCTTGTTTTGGTTGGTGTTTGCGTTGTTTTGGTTGGTGTTTGCGTTGTTTTGGTTGGCGTTTGCGTTGTTTTGGTTGGCGTTTGCGTTGTTTTGATTGGTGTTTGTGTTGTTTTGATTGGTGTTTGTGTTGTTCGAGGATGTTCCTCCACACGCAACAAACACACCAGCCCACGACATAACATACAATGTCACGATCCAACGCCGTACTGTGCGAGCAACCCAATCTTGGGAGCACTGTGCCATACCCACCTCTCTTCAAAAATCATCACAGCAAACCACCTTGCCAGTCTGTCACCACAAGGATTTAAGTCTTGTAGCTCCGTAGACCACGGAAAGAGACTCTACCCCCTACCCAAAAAGAATCCGCCTCTAACGCACGACAAGGAAAGCCATTAAAAAAATACTCCTACAGCAGACCAACTACTTTGTTGTACACGATTTTGTCCATCTCGCAAAGGAAAATCTCATGCAAGGTCGAGAGATCACAACAAGAAGCAAGAAGATGAGTCACATTCACTTCCCATTTGGGTTGGGTCAGAGTAGAATGGACTGTCATGAGACCATCGCGTACAGGAAAAGAGGTCGCCCTGGACCGTAGACAAGCTAGCTGAGGATAAGGTTGACATCACAAGAAAAAAAAAGGGAACAAAGTAGCAGAAGAGCCAAGAAGCCTGGGATACGACCCCTTGTATCCGGAAGTTTCGGTTGGTTTGTATTGGTTTGTCTGGCATGGGTGGTGTCATGTACATCGATAGGCACAGGTTTCGATGAACAAACGCATCGACCCGATCGTGGCAATCAACAAGAAGCCATACCGTCTCAAGACGGAGGCAAAAGAGACGCACAGGAAGCCACGGGTGAGAGGCGAGTCGAACATGGACAAGAAGCATCATCACAAGAGCCACGCCAAGACGAACATTCCCCCCAAGAAGAAGGTGTTCGTGCTGAACCCACTCCTCAGGAGACAGAAGTAGAGAGAGTTGCCGAGAGAAGCGAGGAAAGAGCGGCACCAAAGCCCTGCTCAACAAAGCCGAGCGTTCCACTGAACCTCGTCAACCAATGGCAGAAGTTGGTGTCGGGGAGAGGCCCTCACTCTGGCAATTTAATCGCGTGTGGTGTCCAAGGTTTTCGGATGGTCGGCGCAGCGACTTCAGAGTATGAGGTTCATGTCAAAGGCTTCCCGGCGGCAGCCGATCTACGCCTGACCGTATACAATGCAAAGCGAGCGAACAAAGTGGCCCAAGACAAACCCCTCACACAGGCGGCGTCACAAGGGAAAGGTTGGTTGGTTGGGAGATTTACGATAGACCAAAGTGGTGAGATATCTCTGGTTGTTGACGCCCTCACCTACCCACGCTCTGTTTCCTATAGCATCGAAGTCTTTTGTACGCGCAACTGCCAGCTAGAAGCCACCCGCTACCCGATCGTATTGATGCATGGTTTCGCAGGCACCGACAAATACTTTGGCATCCTGACCTACTTCTATCAGGTCAAATCCCACCTCACACGCTCAGGTTATTCTGTGTTCACCCCAACCGTGCAGCCGATCGCAAGCTCGGCACTGCGTGTAAAGACCCTCAAGCAAAAGATCGATGATATTTTCCAAAAGACTGGAGCACGCAAGCTCAACCTGATCGCCCACAGCCAAGGGGGAGTGGACGGTCGCCTGTTGATCGCCAGTCACAAGTATGGTGATCGTATTGCCAGCCTCACAACCATCAGTACCCCACACCGGGGCGTCCCTGTTCCCAACCTACTGATCCAACCCTCAAAGGAACTGGGAGAGGCCAATATGAAGAAATACAACCAGACCTACCCCAACGACAAGCGTGTCGCCTACTTTTCCTGGGCAGGAGTGAGTTGCAACTTGCTCGACACAAAGTGTCGCAAGAAACACAACAATGAAGTGGTTGATGTATTTCTCATTGCGAGCTACACAACGTTGAAGGCTTTGCGGGGAGACAACGACGGTGTTGTTCCTGTAAGCAGTGCCAAATGGGGAACGTTCCTCGGCTTCCTACCCGCCGATCATTTTGATGAAGTAGGACAGATCGCAGACAACAACAACAAGTCCTTCCAACACAAGACATTCTACCTCAACGAAGCAAAGCGACTTCGCAAACTTGATTTCTAAATTTCGAAATTGCAATTCAGAGCAAGTGACTCTATGTTCCTAGTTGATTTAGAGCATCCTCGGTAAGATGGCTCTTGACGAGTGGTCTATCGATATGTCACCTCAATGCATTCTCACGTTGTAGCATCCTATTGCTTTGGGTTGGAGATACCTCATGTTCAGAACTTATCGAAATCGATTGTCCGCGTTGTTTCCTTTGCTTTTGGTTTGCCTTAGTCTTGGTGCTGTGGCCTGCAAAGGATGCCAAAAAGGCAGCAACACGGCCACCACAGGGCAACTTCAGCGATTACTCCCCAAGAACCATCACGGCTTGCTCATCCTCCCCAAGTTGGCGCAACTCCCCAAAAAGTTGAATGCCCTGATCCTGCGCTTTGAAGGCCCACAAAAGCCAAAAAAAATCGCTTTCGGTCAGATGCGACAATACATCACCCAATTTCGCAATACTCTGGGTGTAAACCTCTTAGACCCCACCACGTTTGTCCAACATGGCATCAGCACAAACAGTCCACTACTTGCAGCGAGAGTACGTATTGCAGCTCACAAAGCGATTGTCATTGCTGTTGCCATCGAAAACGCCAGACGCTTCCGGGCTTTGCTTCAAGACATTGGAAGGCAACGACTGCTGGCCAAACAAACGGTACACAAGGATGGTATAACAACACTGTATCGAAAACGTAAGATGAGTATCTCGGAAGAGTTTGCCTATACCATCAACAAAGGCATCGCGTTGGTGGCGCTGCCCGTACTCAAAGGTAAGAAAACCAACAAAGCAACTCACCATGGTGCGGATGTTTTAAAGGCTTTATTGAAACTCAAGGCTGCTGACAGCCTCAAAGGCGATGCGGCCCTCCAACACAAATGGAAGCGTTGGCGCAACAAGGCACAGGTGCTTCTCTATACACCGAGACAGTCAGGAAAAAAGTCACCTTCCAACAAGCCGACATCTGCGTCGGGGTCACGTCCTTCGTCTCGACCAGTACGACCTCATCGAACGGTCCCCTTAACACAGACGATCGTGAAGACCTTGCGTCGGTACAACCCTTTTGCAGAGAGTACATCGGCTTTATCCTTTGGTGCTGACGGTATCCAACTCGATGCAGGATTGCCACTTGCGGCAAAGTATCTGAAACAACTCCAGAGCATGGTACCGCCTGGTGGCAAAGCAGACCAGATGATTCGACTGCTCAACAAACGGGCAATTTTAGGATTAAAGCTTTCCTTGAATCCAAAACAACTTCCAGCGTTGTTGTCGCGTGCTCTCTCGACGTCACGTACAAGTATCAGTCCAAAACTCATGTATACACTTCTCAAAAAGCACACAGGTTTGGATTTAAAGAAAGATCTGCTCCCCGCTTTGAGTGGTCACACCATGCTTACGCTGTATCACATCTCACCCAAGGTCTATCACCGCTTTCAAAAAAGCCCCATGTTGCTTCCCTCTTCCTTGGAGCTTGCCGTAGTCGCGGAATTAAAGGACGTAAAGAAGGCCCATCACGCTCTGACAACGTTGGCCAAAGTCCTGAGGATTGCCGGTGCCAAAGTCAAGCGGGTACCCACCCACGACAAGCGGCGTCAATTCAAGATTCGGGCGTGGCCGGGAACCACCGCCTATTGGACCATTGTGGATAAATACTTCAT
>JALTMC010000878.1:3035-9535 GCA_027005175.1 Myxococcales bacterium | reverse complement strand
CCACCCTCAGGTGTTTGAGGATGGTTTCGAGAGAACGGATCGCACCCCCCCCTAAGAACGGAGCGTGCGCCTTTCAATGCACACTGTTCAAACCTCGATAAGACCGTGGTTTCCCACGATCCGGTTGTCATGAAAGTGAAGACGCATATATCTGTAAACGATGCGGACCTGCTGTTGATTATCACCGTGATAGATCTCAATGCAGAGGACTAGCTCCACTGATGAAACGAGGCTGAGGTGAATGACCCTGTTCCCTCACAACCTACAGTCAAAATGGCTATTGATTCCAGCGTACCCCTTACGTTGGAATCTGCCCAGGGAGAAGATATGGAAAAGGAAAAGAGAATTCAGGAAGAGTACGTGGATTACAAGTTTGGTTTTCCTGTTGTCCTGAGAAATGTCGAGATGAGAAAGGTTCGTGATTTCTGGTGTCCGAACATAAACCAGAACGTTTTGCGTGACCTTATATTGCTTGCCTTAGTGATGAGGGAAGGTCCTCTGACGGGGAACCACGTCCACTTTATCCGACGCTCTCTCAAAGATACTATGGTGGGTTTTGCAGAGAAACTGGGCGTCCGTCATTCGACTGTGAAAAAGTGGGAAGAGAAAGAAGATGAGCCAGCAGGCACCAATCAGAGCAACGACCTCTCTATGAGAATGATAGCTCTTGAGTGGATTATTGAGAAAGGTAGACTCTTCGAATCTTTACCTTCAGGCTTAATTCAGGCATCTCCCTCTTTAGATAGAATCTCTGAGATATTCGTGATGGAGAAGGGCGAGATTCTTGGTCTTTCCACAAACCTGTGGTCTATCCTTGGTAGCAGAGTTAGCAGTAAGCCAGAGCATCCTACTACGCCTACGTTAGTTTTTCCGATACCTGAAAGTCCATCTCGGGAGATATTTGCTCCATAATTCTCCTGCCTTCTCGGAGGAAGGTTTCTTCAAGCAGTATTTTGACTCGTCAGCTAAAAAAACACCTCTACTCCTTGCAGCCCAAGGATATGAAGAGACTGTACAAGAAATGTAAAGTAGCCCCAAAGAGAGTTTTTTCAAAAAAAATATGAATGTCCCCCAACATTTTTGAAGGGGTGTGGGTATAGCCAGACAGAGAAGCCGATCAACATGTTGCACAACATGCTAAAGTGATATGAGACAAACCATGAGAGAAAGCCAGTTGCGATTGTTGCGAAGTATCCCGTGGTCTATCCAAGGATGGCTAGCAATGACGCCTTTTGTAGAGAAAGCTTGTGAGCACGAGGAGGTAACGTTGTTCGAAGAACGTGGACAAACGATGTCCATGCAAGAAAAACAACAAGCCTTCTCTAGCTTTCTGGGCAAGCACCAGGATAGACTGCTTGGTGTGGCCGCCCGACTATTGCGTAACCGCGACGACGCCTTCGATGTGTTGCAAGAAGTCGCCATTCGCATTTACAAGAACTGGAGTGACCTGGATGCTTCCAACAATATAGATGGTTGGCTCTATCGCGTGACGGTCAACGAATGTTACCGATGGCTGCGAAACAAACCAAAGGTAACCGTGGACGAACAACAGATATCATTGGATTCTCTTCAAGCTGAAACACGGCAGCAAGAAGAACACCTTCGCACCAAACAGTTTCAACGATTTTTGGTAGAGGCTCTGGCGGAATTATCCGAGCAAGAACGAATCGCATTTGTCCTTCGCGACATAGACCAACGATCGGGCAAGGAAATCGCTTCGATTATGGATTGTCAGCCGACAACTGCTAGAGGTTATTACTTTGTCGCGCGAAAAAAGCTTGCCACCTATATCAAGGAGCAGGCTCCAGAGTGGATAGCTCTTTTGGGTGGAGGTGCTGCATGAACTGCCAAACCCAACAAGAAGACTTTCTCTTCGGAATGATGGATGAAGCCCAAGAGCAAACGTTTCGCCTCCATAGGGAACAATGTGAAGCGTGTCGCGAAGCCGTGGGTCAATTCAACTGGCTCGCAGAGCTTTCCGTAGATCCAATCACAGAAGACGAACACCTGCTGTTACTTCAAGCTGCTTTTGCAACAGAAGAACAAGAAAAAGAGAGCTTCCTCTCGGGGATTCAAAAAGCTCTCTTTGGCGAAACAATACCCTGGCGGTTGGCCTGGTTGTCTCTTGCGGCTGCATGTTTGTTGTTTGTTTATGTCGCTGGACGTGTTCAACCCGTTCCCAAGCGTACCAAAAAGACCGCTCTAACATACAACATCACAAGACCTCTGAAGATCACGCCACAAGATGCAGAGTTTGCTCCGTTGCAGATTGGGGTCAAAGTCGTGACACCCAAGAAAGCTGTGGTCCATGTACCTTCGGATGACATTGAGATTCAGGTTGTGCACAAGCCTGATGAATTCCTTGCAGTATCGATCGAAAAAAAGGAAACCAAGAAAAAGACAAAGAACCCCCAACCGGATTGGTCTGAAGACAGAAGTTATAGCTTTGCTCTTTATGACAGAGTACCTGTAAAGAACAAGGTTATCCTTTCCTTAACAGATTTCAAAAAAGCAACTTATTCGCCGAATCCTCCGCAACTATTGCGACATCTCAACTAACCACCGAACTTATCCACTTACAGGAGATTGTATCATGTTAGTGTCCTTACACCCTCGCTATATCGTATCGTTGACGTTTCTCCTTGCCAGTATTTTGCTTTGGCAGCCACAGGCGTGGAGTGCTCCAAGGTCTGGTGAAAGCGCGACGGTGATTCTGCCAGTTCGTTACGTCCGTGGACATAAGATGGTGCGACTGCTTCGCATGTTTGTCCCCGTCAAAGAGCTGCGTCACACAAGCATTCGATACAGCCCGATGTTACATAAGATTCTTGTTCGAGCGAAGCCTGATATCATTCAAAGAATCAGTGCAGCCAGCAAGCAGATCGACGTCCCACAAACACAGTTTTTGGTTCAGGTATACTTTGTGAAGTCTTCACCTCAAGCCGAAAAGCAAGTCAATCAACCCAAGGCACTGATTGACTTCTTAAAAAAGAGTGGTGCTCCGGGTCAGAACCATTCCGTGGCAGAGCATGTATTTGTTCGTACAACCAATCATTATGAAACCAACTTAAAGGTGACGAAAAAGAGTACAGTCGCTGATCCAAGCCTTCAAATTGTTCTTCACCAACCACCCAACCCCAAGGAGAACATCCTGGTGAAGCTTCATATCTCACACCACGAAGAGTTTCGCTCCACCAACCGCAATGGCACCAACACTCAGTTTATTAAGGCGACACAGTTGCAAACTCGACTCTTTATCAAGCCGAACCAGTTTGCTCTAGTGGGTTCAACATCTCTCCGTCGTTCAAAGGGTGATGCTCAAACACTTGTCGTTATCAAAGTAAAGCGCTTGGGCGATCAGAAAGCCAAACTTCAGAGTCCTTTGACAAAGCTGGACAAGAAGAACATTCGCAAAGTCATTCAAGCCAACCAGGCAAAGTTTCAGAGATGTTATGCAGCGTCGTTACAGAAGGAACCCAACATTAAGGGAAGAGTGATTGTCTCGTTCTCGATTCAACCCAGTGGAAAGGTCCTATCGCCCTACATAAAGAAAAGTACATTGAAGCATCTCAAAACAGAATTGTGTCTTTTGAAGATATTCCATGTCATGAAGTTTCCTGCTCCAGCTCAGGGTGGTACGGTTCGCGTCAACTATCCTCTTGTCTTCAATTCCAAGTGAGGGCCGATCGAAAAATATCTATACCATCAAGCACTTGCCCTCTCCTAGAGAACAGACCGATTGGCTATCGGTCGTAAAAACAGCCATTGACGTCGCCTGACTTCGTTATGCCTTCTCGGAATAGCGAAAGTATGCCTCGGCGGCATGCCTTGCCAGGCTCGCGATCGAGAAGTTTCGATGACAGTCGTGGCTCAGTGGCAGACCCGACGTTCCGCACACTGAACAAATGAGCAAAGGCGAATTACATGAAATAGTTTGATAAAATAAATACCTTCGATGATGGTAGTGCTTTGTTATGTTAATTTCATGATCGAAGAATTGCAATGTCCAGCAAAAATGCGCCTTGAAAAATAAGGGCTTTTTCGAGTAATCTCTACGATTCATTTGTTCAGTGCGGAATGTCAGGTCAAGATGATTCTTTAGATTTCTTTATATCATACACCAACTGCTCCCTCCTCCCTCCTCTTTATCCCTGTCCCTTGAGACCTCATCATTGGCTCTCTCCTCATGGTGATCCTCGAGAAACAAACGACCCACAGTAGACACTTGATACGTTTTTGATACGCAGTGTCTGCATAGTACACATCGCGGGTTGAGTTGATACGATGAAAAGCATCAAAAGTCCAACAAGTCGCATATCAGAAAGAAAGGAAACGATGGAAGTTGACAAATTCGAATCATTCATGATTCGAGAGAGTCATACGAAGGCTCCCTCTACAAGTCGTTCCGTTCGAGTAGTTCACATATCGTACTTACAATGGAGACAAAACCAATGAGAAACATCATCATTCTATTCTTTGCTGTCGTTCTTATCACGACAGGCCGACCTTCTTCTTCTTTTGCCAAAGGAGCGTGTGCGAGGGGCTTTGCAAAATCAGCCATAGCCCTCAAAAAGGATCCACAATGCAAAAAAGAAGTCACTCACACACTTCGATCCATCAGAAATGCCATCCAAAAATGCCGAGGTTTTCGTACCGAACGTCGTCTTTGTAGGCAAGCACAATCCAAAGCCAAGAAAGAGTGCAGAAAAGAGAAAAAGAATTGCAAAAAAGCATGCAAAAAGCGAAAAGCAGGCAAACAAAGAAGAGCTTGCCGCAAAGCCTGTCGAGAAGAAAAGAGACGCTGCAAAAAGTCGGCACGTCAACAAAAGCGTCTCTGCAAACAGTTAGCCAAACACAAAAAGGCTTTTGAAAAATGCAAAAATGCTCGCAGTCTTATTATGGGTTCCCTCACAGGAACTCGCCTATCTTGTAAGATGCACTACATAAGTGCCATAAAAGCTTGTGGGAAAGGTGCCGTAAGCACAACCTTTAGCTGGATAGATGATGCGTCCTCTTTCTTTTTTGGAAAGTAGTTCCCCTAACCGAAAGCTCGCCTGGCCATCGAAACAGAAGATATGTACCAGAAATATCATAGAGATATAGAAAGCAAGGATTGGAGGGGGAGTCATGGTTGTTCATTTATGCGTTGGTAGGTCGTTTTGAGAGCCAGCCTTTGCGCCAGACCACAACGAGAACCAAAAAGGCCAGGCTCCAGAGACCCCAACCGATCCAGTTCCAGAGACGATCGATGCGGTAGAGTCGAAGCCTCAACTTGGGCTTTCCACCTACAGCCACAAACGTATACTGAATGCCCTGTCGATTGAGCTTCAAGGGGGTCGTCTGACCACTCTTGCTCCGACGTTGCTGAACGGAGCGACAAGCTTTTCCTCCAAGTCTGGTTCGAGATGGCTCTGGTCGAAAGAGATGACGTGGAATCCATCGAAGTCGACGATATTGCAAGAAAGAGCCTTTTCGATAACGCATTTTCCTACGATATAATCTTTTCCTTTGGTATCGCTTGCGACGATAACGCCTACGTTGGTATCGTTTTCGCTGATAACGCTTACGCTGGTATCGATTTCGGTATCTCCGAGACCTACTCTTATAGCGACGTCTTTGTTTCACGGCGGGTGCCATCTGACGTCTGTTTTTTTGCTCCAACCGTTTGTTACGACGATCTAACTCTTGCAGTGTATTTTGAAGGCGATACATCTTTTGTTGAAAGGCCTTCGATTTCTTTCGTTTCGCTTTGTTCCATCGAACCGAACCTTTTGGGGCCGCCATGGGGCTCGAACGAAAATCATACGCTCTCGATCCAACTCCCCGCCGGATCAGTCTTCGCAATTTGCCCCACTGCCGACGCATATTCCGCACTGCACGCTTGCGAGAACTTTGCTTTCCAACCTGCGATAAGCTCTCTAACTTGCGATAAAAACCAAGCGCACTTCGGATCTTGTTATAGACCAGGTGCAGCGAAACGGTTTCCTCCATATTTCCGTCGTAATCGGAAATGGAAAAATGTTTGGGAAGATAAAGAATCCAAAATGTTTCTGCCACAGAGATATTCTGGATTTGTGGAGCTTGTGGCTTCACAGAGCCGAACAAGGAAGGTAGCTTGGTCTGTTGGGCATACACAAGTTCCACAGCATAAGAGAGGTCACTGGTTTGTCGTGGGGGAAGTGGAACAAGCAAGAGACCTTTGCTCTCTGACGGACGAACCGTTCGATTGGCAACGCGAACTTGCCAGAGCTTTGAATGAGGAGGCAGCTTAACTTGCAAGAACTGAAGTCCAGCGGAGCGCAAGACATAGCGGGCTTGGGTCCAAACTTGCCCTTGTGGGGAGATGATAGTTTCGATTTGAACGGTTTCAACCTGAGGTCGAATGGCGATATCAGTCTTGAGCAACTCCCGGGGAACAGAGAGAGACCAATGCTGTTTGCGAGTTCGATAAGTGCCTAGAATCGGGATCTCTTCAAGATCCTCATAGGCACCTGTGAAGG
>JALTMC010000878.1:0-3025 GCA_027005175.1 Myxococcales bacterium | reverse complement strand
AAAGTCATCCGGATCGATCGTGTTCAGACCTTGTTGTTTGATCTTCTTCAGTTGCAATCGAATATCGGGTGGTGAGGTCAATGCCAGTAAGGTTTCGGTTTTGACCGTTTTCTCTGCAAGAATCATTGGGATATCGGCTGCCTGTTTCATCGACTGACGCCAGCGTACACGAAAGGCCAGACGAACCTGCCGCAACAATCGTACACTGCGTAATGTAAGAACAACTCTGCCCTTGTGAGCAGGACTCAACTGTGGAACAAGCCCTGCTTTTTCGGTCCAGACCAAGCGGGAAGCCAGAGAGGCAGGCAGTGACAAAGTAAAAATCCTGGCACCTGCACCCGATGCCCGGAAATGAACAACCGCTCGAAGCATATGTTGTGCTTGTCCCAGATGAGCATGAAGCCAGATCTTGCATCGGCGTGTGGGCTTAACCTTACTCAATAAGACTTGCCCGTGGTATGCTCTTTGAAACTTATAAGCAAGACGCAAATGCCAGGACTGCCCATCCTTTTCATAACGCAGAGGCTCACCAACTTGGGTTGTTGGGGTGGAGTCGAGATGAGCTATCTTTTCGGTTTCGAGGCGCAGATCTCCTAGAGTTCGCACCACAACGAGACCTTTCCATCGCGAGGAACGGTGCGGGATCAAAACTGGCAAAGAAAGAACAGAACCAGATTTGGGCAGATCAGAGACAATATTAAATGTTTGAAACGCCGCCATGGGACGTTTCCATTCCACACGAAGCAGTTGAAGAGAACCGACCATGCCCGCCTTCCAAACTTGCCGGATAGGACTACCTTTTGTTGTCTTGATTTGTCGGATTCGCACTCCAGGAGAGACCAACAAAGAAAACCCAAAGGTGGGCAAGCCCTTTCCACGAACGGCCACACGAGAGAACATCACTACACGTTTCTGAGACACAAAGAGCCGGTGTCGGACATCCACCTTTCGTTTGTCTTGGGAAGGCCGCATGGCAATGGTGAGAGAGGGTTTGTGTCGATAAGCAAAAGCCTCCTCAACTGTACAAACCCACCGAGAAGCTTCATCGACGCAATCCGCAAGAGATCTTTTCTCCAGATATCGAGTGGCACGTATAGACCAGTCCAGGGCTGAAGAGGATTTGATCCCAAGCCAGCCACTCCGACGTCCAACACCGATAGGATTGACAAAAGGAACAACCAAAGCCTCCTTCCGCTTAGAGCGCAGGTAAACATACTTAATATCGATCTGACTTTGCAATACAGCTCGATCAAGCAAAACAGTCAAGACACGTTTTCCAGCTTTGTTTTGATGAAGTCTCCACCTTCGAAGCAAGACCCCTTGAACCCTCTCCAACAAGATGCCATCGGGCAAAACAAAGGAGTAGCGATCACGAGGTCGATACCGACTGGAAAGAGCAAATCGAGATGAGATACGCACCAGATGCTCATGAAGAGAGACCGCTGTGGTGGTATGTAGTGTCGATGTTTCCTCTTCGACCGAACCTTTTTGCTTGTTCGGTCGCCAGGAAAGTTCGATCGACTTCCGCTGTCCCAGCACCGCGTAATAAAGAGACTCTTTGGCATTCTTCTGCCTATAACTACCACGAACATCTCGAACCTTGATCTGCCAGGAAGAGCCTGCAATACGAACGCTGAGAGTCGCTCCCATAACATGTGGCATCGTCAATTTAATCTTACGCTTTTTAACAGGGTGCCCAAGCTTAAAATGGACTGTCACACGATGAACAGCCGGACCTTTTAATACGATCTGATAACTGTTCCGATCATAACTTAGTGACACCGGTAGCTTGTTATGGATAGCTTCAAGAAGATGAACTCCTTGCAAGCCAAGAGAGACCTTTTGCCACCCGGCATGCTGCAAATGAATCGAAAACTCCGCAGTCCCCTTGACAGTTCGGTCGGCTGCAATCTTTACAGCATAACTAGCTTGCACCCAATGTTGCACACGCTTTGGCAACGTCTTGCACCAAGAGTCACCACCCAAACGCAGCAACTCCCACCAAACTCCAGGAACAAGAACAGGTTGTTTGGGACCCAATTGCATATGCTTTTGCTTCAGCGGATACGGTGCATAGATACGAACAAACGGACGACTCCCTGGCTGAGAATTGGATTGACACAACCAAGTTCGCCAGTCCCTGGACTGAAGTGCCGCCGCCACCGTCCTTTTGTTAAGGTGAGAAGACAAACTCCTAGCTCCCTGCCCAACGTTACGTTGAGATTTTCTTTGACTTAAACTCCTGACTCTCTGCTCAACCTTATGTTGAGGACTTCTTTGACTTAAACTCCCGGCTCTCTGCCCAACGTTACGTTGAGGATTTCTTTGACGCAAACTCCTGACTCTCTGCCCAACGTTGCGTTGAGGACTTCTTTGACTTAAACTCCTGGCTCTCTGGCCAACGTTGCGTTGAGAATTCTTTTGATTTCCTCGGAGGAGTTGGTTGGTTTGAGCGTTCCTGGTGCGACCACGAAAGGCCTCGGCGGGGCTGGCCCACACACCGCACCAAAGCAAGAATACCAGTCCAGCAGTTCCGACACGGATCGCTGCCGAAAGGGACAGATGAGAGCGCCAAAGACTCGACACAAGATAAGTAATTCCTGCTGCTAGGATACCTAACTGCACAGCGTTGGCAACAACAACATACAAACCTTGCAGCAACATCGCGAGGCCTCCGCTAAGCAAGAGCCCCCCCCAAAAAAGCAACAAGCGTCGATGAGACCACAGGCTTCCCATATACCACCACAAAGCAAAAGTCAGCAGGGTCCACAACAGCAACCACATCCGCAACCACTTTTCGCTATAGACTTCTACGCTCCAGGTGGGTGTGGCTCCCAGCCCACGACTGCTGACCAACCATCCGCGATTCCCCTGCTCAATCTGCAAGGAGCGAATGCCAGCAATTCGACGAGCGTCCCTATCTCGCAACCCGGTCTTCGTGACGGCCACAGCCTTGTCACCCGGCTTCGAAGTTCGAGCGATGGAGTCGAGAGCAGACTTACCCAATCCCCCCTTCTTCTTTCTG
>JALTMC010000877.1 GCA_027005175.1 Myxococcales bacterium | reverse complement strand
GGTCGAGGTCGTTGCCTCGATTACCCCCCGAACCCCCGCAGTACTGAAAGCTCTCAATCAGTACGCCACCGACAGCTCCACTCTGGTTCGCATTGTCGCCCAACGCGCCCTGCAAGCCCAACAAGTCGAGCCTATCCAGCAACCTTCACCCCCCGCAACACGCCCCACTCTTCCGAAGCAGAAGCCTACCCTCCTCAAGAAGCCACCCTTGCACAAGCCCTCCAAGACCCTTCGCAACCCGCCCCTCCAAACGGCACCGACCTCACAACCAACTCAAAAACGCTAGCCAAAAACGCTAGCTGGACTCTTCAGAGAGAGTCGCCAGCTACTCTTCCCCAAAAATGTCATTTTTAAGTGAAGTGCGGGCCGTCATTCAGCGATCCGGAACACCTTAATCTCTCTGGGGTCCTTGCGACTCCCAGGTCCCAGTGTGAAGAATGAGTCGGAGTGATAAACACGATATGTACGGTCAAGCTTCATCTTCTGGACCTTATAACGTTTGTGACTCACAACAAGTATCTCAGATTTTTGTGTGGGTGGTGGGCCTTTAAGATAGCGTCTCTGTCCAATGATTTGAACCTTTTTGGTCCCAGCTCCAACACTGATACCACCCCTGTATGAATAAAGATCTGCGATCGGCGTTTCATGATGAAAGATAGAGGCGGTGTCGTTGCGAATAAAAAATGCTGAGGCCAAATACTGTGGAGAGGCACCTCTCAGAGGCTCCACAAGATAAGTAAAACTACCTGGGAAGAAATTCCAAAACTCTGTTTGTCGCCCCATAGCAGCCGGAGTAGGGAAGTCATCTTTGAGAAATTGAAGTTTGTCGCTTTGGACATTCAGAATGCCAATGCGATACTTTCCATTCACAACACCGCGTAAGCTTCGATAGTTTGGGCCGGGAGTGGTATATTTTGAACGCTGTTGTGGAAAGCGAGGCCCCGTCATAAAAAGGCTGGCAGGCAAAGACATCGAGATTTGTATCATGTTCGGCTTTGGAGCAAGCAAATCGACCTTCCACAAACGCTGTGGTTTGGTTTGCTCTGTAAGATAGACTTTCCCTGAATAATAAGCCAGCATTCTCGGCACAATGTTCATTTGCAATGCTGGAAGAGATGCTTTCGTTGGAAGTTTAAATCGGTAGATCGCATCCTTCGCCAAACAGAACAGGATACCAGCAACATTGTCTCCAAAGAAGGACAAACAACCTGGAGCAGAAAGTGTGGAAGAAGGGCCTCCACGGATCGGAGATGAGGCTATCACCTTCTTGCTTCGGTCTTGTGGATCTATGTCCAGGGTAAAGATATCCTTTGATGAAGCAAACACAGCCAGTGGCACTCCAAAGCCAGGCCGACTCAAGATATGTACGATTTTCTGTTCCTTCACAGACCAGATCGCGAGTGGAAACGCCCTTGGACTTCGCACCTGAAGGACATATACCTCATAATCGGAAAACATCGCCGGAAACAGGCCGTAACGAAAGATAGTGTGTCCTTTGGGGATAGACATCAACTTCAACACCGCTCCAACCATCTGAAAATGTACATACACTTCTGAAGGAGGTGCCCCTGCAACAGGGAAAACCAACACACCACGCCGATTGTAGCGAGCAAGTGTGCTGCGTGATGCATCATAAAAACTTTTCTTTGGTAGAGATAGCTCTCGCAATGGCTGGCCCGGCTGTTCCAGCTCGAAGAAAGCAAGTCGCATAGGAGGAGATTGTCCGGGTGTTGCTTTACCAACACCAAGCAGTAACACCTTATAGGAATCAGGATCTGCTTTACTGAGCAAGATCCCTTCGATACCTGCCCACTGAAAGGACTGAGGCTGGCAGCCTTGCTTTAAATTATATAACTTAAACTGACTCCCTTCCTGTGTGAGCAAATAATGCCGATGCAATAAGATAAGGTTCTCTTTGGAACCCATTGGAATAGTACAATGCTCGCAATAAACATCTTGTGGATTAGGGCAGGTTGTAGTCCCATTAAGATCCCGAACAAGCTCCGATCCAGACATCTCTTTGAGAGGATTTTCATTCGATGTCACATGCTCAGGGCTCGACTTTGTCTCAACACTTCCATCCTGAACCTGACGGGTTCCATCAGAGGAAGAGACCTGCTCATCCCCGCCGGGATCCACAACTTGAGCACATGTACACCCTTGCTGTAGACCCAAAAGCAAGATAACCGCACAAACAAAATAGAGAATGATACGACGTACCACAACACCCTACTCCCATTAATGAGTTCAAAGCTCAAAGTTGAAAGGATGGACAACTCAACAAGATTTAGGAATCAGCATTTCCAGTTCAGTTTGACTTCAGTGAGGTAGCATGGACGATATAGGCTGTCAAGAGGAAGGAAATGAGTAGGATTTGGAGAAAAAAAGACAACTTTACCTTCCCTGTTGATGTCAAAAGGAG
>JALTMC010000876.1:331-2434 GCA_027005175.1 Myxococcales bacterium | reverse complement strand
ATTACCTCAAAGACTTTGACAAGGCTGCTGCGACCTGGACACGTTATATCCATCGCAAGAAGTACGATGCCTCGGGTTATATCAATCGCGCCAAAATATATGCCCGTCAAAAGTCTTGGGACAAAGCGCTCACCGACTGGAACGCGGCAGCCCGTCGCGTCTCTCGCAAGTGGCGACGATACCGAATCCATCTAGGGCGGGCCAAAGTCTACCAAGCCCTCAAACAATACAATGCTGCCATCACAGACTTACGTATGGCCTACAAAACAACCACAAGTACATACGCACGTCGCCGCATCAACAAGTCATTGATCGCTTGCTTGGAGGCCAAAGGAGATATGAGGGGGGCACTTAAGATTCTGAACCAAACAAAGTTCTCACGTTGGGATCGCAGCCCGAAGTTTACAAAGCTCCGTCTACTGGTAGGCCTTGGTCAGTTGGAGAAGGCTCTCTCCCAAGCGTTGTCCTATTGCAAAGGACCCGAGCGGTTTCGCTCCCTTTATTATCGCAGACGAGCCTGTCGGCAACATGCCTGGCTGCAGTATACAATGCGATTGTTCCAGTTGCCTGTCACATCACAAGCCTTTGACAATCTCCCCGAACGTCCTGGTCGTCATTCGAGAAAGGGGGGGAAGAGCTTCCAAAAGATTCTCAAATTGCTTTTGCGAAGCGCGACAAAACGAAGTCGCTTCCACAAAAAGAAGAAGAAACCCACTCCTCCAGCCCCGGCCCGCCCTCGAAACCAACCTCTTCCACGCTAAAGAAGGTGCCTATGCTCTCTGCCATTCTCAAGTCGATGCGCCCTCATCAGTGGGCCAAGAACCTACTGATCTTTGCACCACTCCTGTTTGCTCTCAAGCTGAAAGACATGGACGCTGTCCTGTCCAGCGGGCTGGCCTTCTTATGCTTTTGTATGCTGAGTGGAAGTGTCTATATTCTGAACGATCTCGTCGATGTTACCGGCGATCGGATGCACCCTCACAAAAAGCACCGTCCGATCGCCAGCGGAAAATTCCCGGAAGAGATTGCCTGGAAATTCTGGCCGATATCTGCGCTGCTGGCCATTGGCTTGATGGCCACACAGTCGTGGTGGGCTGCGCTGATCGCCGGTGGCTACTTTGTCATGAATTTGGGCTACAGCTTCCGACTCAAACATGTGGCCTATATCGATGTCGTGATCATCGCCACGGGCTTTCTCTTGCGCGTTCTTATTGGCGTCATGGTGATTCACGTCGACATCTCACGCTGGCTGCTACCTTGTACGTTTACCCTCGCTTTGTATCTCGCTTTGGGCAAACGACGACACGAGCTAGCAACCTTTGGTGAAGAAACCGTCACTCGCTCGGTATTGAAATACTATGCCTTACCCCAGCTTGATATCTCCTTGGGGATCGCAGCCTCTCTCACCGTTCTCTCTTATTGTGCTTATACCCTCGATCCCACAACCCTTAAGAAGTTTCATACCCCCTATTTGATTTATACCATCCCAATGATTGTGTTTGCGATTGTGCGATTTCACCAACTTATGGAAAAGCATGGAAAAACAGAAAGCCCCACACAGGAATTGCTACGGGATACCCCTTCTATTTTAAATGTGATACTATGGATCGTAGCTGTGATCTACATTCTCTATACCCAGCCTGGCAGTACCCTTCTCTGCGGTACAGGCTAAGCGAGGAGAACAAAACCTCCTCTCAAACCATGATCGAGACGCAAACGCATGGAGCTGATGGATCCTCTGATTGGCAAAGAACTCGGCAACTATCGCCTAGACCTTCGACTTGGACAAGGTTCTTGTGGTGTTGTATATCGCGGTGAGCATATCAAGCTGGGCACCCATTTTGCCATCAAGATCCTACACCCTATTCTTGCCAAAAATGATGAATCAGCCGAACGCTTTTTACGTGAAGCTCAAACAGCCGCCCGGATCAATCACGAGAATATCGTCTTTATTGCTGACTTTGATGTCGAGCCAGGCATCGGACCTTACTTTGTCATGGAGTTTCTCGACGGACGAAGCCTGCGTGAAAGCCTAGACACCGAAGCTCCCTTTTCCAGTGAACGTATCGCGAATATCTGCAAGCAGATCTGCCAACCTCTTGC
>JALTMC010000876.1:0-321 GCA_027005175.1 Myxococcales bacterium | reverse complement strand
GTCATTCATCGCGATCTCAAACCAGAAAATATCTGCTTGTTGATGCGCAACAACAGGGAACGTGTCAAACTCCTTGACTTTGGCATCGCCAAGATCACTCGTGACAGTTTCCCTGAAGCCCGAGAACTCACTCGCAGTGGAAGAGTCCTGGGAACACCACGCTACTTTTCACCCGAACAAGCCCAGGGCAAAGAGATCGATCATCGGTCCGACATCTACTCCTTTGGCATTGTTTTGTATGAAATGCTCACAGGAAAACCAGCCTTTGACGGAAAAACTCCAGAGGAGATGATCCTCCAACACCTAACCATGAAGCCCCCT
>JALTMC010000875.1 GCA_027005175.1 Myxococcales bacterium | reverse complement strand
GATCGCGATGAAGTCGGGGTTGTTCGTGATCTCTCGAATCTCTTGCTCCATGAGCTGGGCTGCAAGACCTTTGTTGTCTCCATGGAGTTTGGTGTTCTCTGCATGAACACAAGTGGCATGTACTCCAAACCAGTTTACCATACCGATGATTCGGCCATTTGCATCATCGATACGCATTGTTGTGCTGCGTCGCCTTGTGGCTTGTTCTGGTACAGAGTGCGGCACCTTGAGAATGTCGCGATTGCGAAGAAAGGATTGGATCGAGCGATTGAACGCGATCTTCTCACCCAGGGGAATCTCAACAGAGGCGATACGCATTGTCGCTGGTACACATCGTTGGCTGGCCTGTCGAATGGCGAGCACTGTACCTTCTGCTACTTTTGTCATGACCACTGGCGAGAAGCCATAGGAGGCACTGGTCTGTGCCACAACATCGGAGAAACCACATGGTCCTGCGTGTGTATGAGTCGCAGTGAGCATAATGTTGTGGGGTCCTAACCCCAACTCTGGATAGTCTTTGGTTAGGATGTCGAGGACGATCTGTCGCAACATCACGCTGACATAACCCAGATCCAAGCACACATAAGCGATCGCTTGCTTTGCCTGCCTCACAACCATGGCTCTGACGTACAACGGCGTCTCTACACCTGTTACACGGTTGTCTGGCATAAACCATCCCCATATTTGCATATCCGGCTCCCACGCCGTGATCTCCTGGCGTGCAAAGCCCACTTTGTAATCACTCATTCTTTCTTTTCTCTGCGTCTTGTGTTCTGCGTTTTGCATTCAAGCGGTCGGTGATCCGGAGCAGGTGTTCTGCGTTTTGCATTCGAGCGGTCGGCGATCCGGTTCCAGGAGTCTATCTTATTCGAAGCGAAACCGTTGGAAAAGCCATTTTCTGGAAGCTTTTGTTGTTGGGGGCTTGAGGCCCGATGGGGTATGAAGTTCGACTTTTTTGCGTGGTAGGTGAAAGAGTGTCTTTTTGATATATCGTTTGAGTGTAAGGTCCTTGATGCGTTCTCCCTGCCAGTGGGAGATCGGAGCAAGGAACTCAACACGTGGATGTTCATCAAGGTTGAGAGAATGCTTGGGGTGACGAGACCAGTCTCCAACATAGAAGTGCATCAGTCGGGTTGCGGAAGTGAGAACTTCGTCGATGGGGTTGGATTGTCGAGCGATACCGGCGAGCCGTCGATTGATAGCAAGCATGGACAGCGAGATGGGCTTGTTGCTTCCCACGAGACCTAGAATGGCATGGTCAGGGTAAAGGTAGCTAAACCAGAGGGTTGTGTGCGGGAAGACGGAGGCGAAGGTGTCAGCGATCATCTCTAGCTCTCTTGCGCTAACCTGCCACAATGCCATCCACTGGCAAAAGAGTCCCGCTTTCTTTAATCGCTTTCGAGCCATACGGTAGTGTTCTGCTGTATAAAGGTAGCCTGTTTGGCTTTGCCAGGGTACAAACAGATCCGACACGATGACATCAAAACGTCGTGATGTTGCTGCGAGAAAGTGACGTCCATCATTGATGTGAATCTTTACGTTGGGATGCCCCACGATTCCCTTGTTTTGGCTGCGAAATAGCTGGGCTGCCGGAAGTACCTCCGGAATTAATTCAACGACAGACGTTCGTTTGACTTCTTTGTGGTATAGGGCAGAAGATGCGGTGACACCCGTTGCTAGACCGATGAATAAGACGTCTTGTGGATTGGGGTGCAGCAGCAAAGGCATATGTCCCTGACGAAGTTCCATGATCTTGCTGTGACTCGATCCCATCCCATAGTGGATGTCCTGACGAAGCCTGAGATTGCCACTTTTTTTATGTCTTGTCACGTCGATCCAGCCGTAGGGGGAATTCCATCGCTTCAGAATCACCTCGTCTTTTTCAAGGCCGTACTTTTCTTGGGGCAAGATCAATCCGATCCCCACAGCTAGAAAAGCTGGGAGGAGCATGACTCCGACGACTGGGTTCATTGTTTTCCAGGCAAGCCAAGCACCCAGGAGTAGGTAACATGTTGCGATAAAGGCAAACGAACCCCACAGATCTAACCAGGGCAACAACAGAAAGCTGGCGAAGAGAGAGCCTATTGTGGCAGCGATTGTATTGACGGCGGTGAGTTTCCCTACCACTTGTCCTGCCCCCTGGCTGTGCCGGGCGGCTTTCCAAGCCAGTGGCAAGAGCATACCTAGTGTCAACATGACAGGCATCACCACCATAGAGACCAGCCCAAACGCGGAGAGTAGGTAGCTTACGAATGTTTCACCTTTGTAGAAATAGCGAAAATGAGTGATTCGATCAAAGAGGATGACAGAGGTGCCGATCGCAAGGGCCCCAAATATACAGAGGTAGGCTGCTAGGTTTTGAGGCTCCCACAACTCTGCCAACCAACTTGCGATAGCTGCGCTCAAGGCGAGACCAACAAGACAGGCTGTGAGAACGAGGCCGAATGTATAGGTACTGTTGTGAAAGATCAAAGCAAAGAGTCTGGCGTAGAGTACCTCCAAAGCCAGCACTCCAAATCCTGATAGTGCAGCGAGACCTAGCCAGAAAAGACCTGAGACTTGAGGTCTGCTCAAGTTCTCGGCGGGCTTCGGCTCCTTTGGGCTTTCTTGCGAAGGTGCAGCTTCCTTGTTTGGGCTTTCTTGCGAAGGTGCAGCTTCCTTGTTTGAGCTTTCTTGCGAAGGTGCAGCTTCCTTGTTTGTTGAGACGAGGTGTGGCTCTTTCCCTAAAAACCAGGCAGCGGCTCCACAAAGCAAAGACAGGCACGCTGCGATATAGCTACTTTTTCGAACGCCTACAAACAACAACAGAAAGCCAGTGGCAGCGATGACGCCTACGACAGCACCCGTGGTATTCCAGGCATAAGCGCGGGTCACCCAGCGTGTGGTTCGATGTTTGGCGGGGGATAGATACTCCGCAACAAAGGGAAGCGTAGCACCCAGAGCGATTGTTGCTGGGAGCAACAACACAAACGACAGCACAACGCGTAAGAGTGTTTGTAGGGCAGGGTGACTGGCGTTGAGTAAGGAGGCCCAACTTGGTTGTGAGAACCACGCAAGCAGCCAAGGAGTGACAAGAGCCCACAGTGCCACAGTCCATTCCGCGATGGCATAGCCTCGCAAAGGGCGTTGGATACGGTGCAATACCCGGGTCGCGCCGATATAACCCAGTGCCACCCCAGCAAAATAGCAGCCTAGAACAACAGCCGCAGCTTGGGCTGTGTGTCCGAATAATAATCCGATTTGGCGGGACCAGGATATCTCATAAATAAGGCCAGCCATTCCTGAATAAAACATCAGATTGTACGTGATGATGCGACGCATCGCCGCTCTGGTTTCAGGTTGTGTCATTCCTGTCTCTTGGGTATGTGTTTGGTTTGTTGTATTGTTGTTCATCACTTGCTCGTTGTTTTACTGTTTTATAGGTTGGCTTGTTGCTTCGAACAATCCATCGAAATGATCGCTGATTGATACCGTATTTGACAGTGCAGGAAAAGCATCACATCTCAACTTTGGTTGCAATCGGAGGGTTCTCTTGATGATAAAATTATATACCGCAGCGACCCCAAATGGTCATAAAGTCTCTGTTCTTCTGGAGGAACTGGGGGCTTCTTATGAGGTACATCATCTTAATTTAAGAGAGTTGGAGCAGAAGGAAGACTGGTTTCTTGCGATCAATCCCAATGGCCGAATTCCTGCCATTGTAGATACGGATAGCAATGACTTTGCGGTGTTTGAGTCGGGTGCGATCCTGATCTATCTGGCAGAGAAATTCGACATGTTTTTGCCATCAGAACCGAACAAGCGCTCTCAGGTTTTGCAGTGGTTGATGTTTCAAATGGGAGGGATTGGACCGATGCAAGGGCAGGCGAATGTCTTTTTTCGTTATGCACCGGAAAAGATTCCTTATGCCGTCGAGCGATACCAAAGTGAAACTTTGCGGTTGTACGGAGTGCTGAATCAGCAGTTGGAAGGTCGCGAATATCTTGTCGATGAAGTCTCCATCGCTGACTTTGCAACCTATCCCTGGGTGATCGCTTATGCGTGGGCGGGTCTTTCTATCGATGAGTTGCCTCATTTGCAGCGATGGCTCAACACAATGACCGCTCGCCCAGGCGTTAAGCGCGGTATGAACATTCCACCACGACATGCTGTTGCCAAGGAAATCGAACAAGTAGGCCGGGCTATTCTTGTCTGAGGGGGAGATCGAATAACCTGTTTGTAAACAAAGAAATTATGCTGCTATCGTCTGGAATTGCTTTGGATAGAGTCCCTTTGTGATGGGGTAGGTGAGAGAAATGTTCAAGTTTTATAAGGTCCCAACCGTCTCTTGTTTATGCATGTGGTGGTTTCTCTCGAAAAGAAACCGATACTTCATCCAGATTGGATATAAATATGCCCTTTTCACATCCAGAAACATTGCTACCGTTCCTTAGCTCCAATGTCTCGCTTCATGCCTTGGAGCATATCCTTTCTCCCGATCAGGTGCTCCTGATTACAAGGATGGACGGTTCATCAACTCTTCGTACTCTTGCCACTCTTTCAGGCAAAACGATCGAGGTGATCGTTGATGAAGTAAAATCCTTGTTAGAGCAGGGAATTATTGAACTGTTTCAGAGAAATATGTCTGATGAGCTGGTTAAAATTGATTGGAGGAATGTGTCGAATCGTGCCAGTGACACAATGCGATTGTCCATTGATGAAATTCAGAAAGCTGCAAAAGTTCGACTCGCCGAGATGGAAGAGAAACCCAAACCACGCCAAAAATTATCATGGTTTGAGGAAGTTGTTGAGCCTAAGAAGCGCGAAACTCCTCCAGATTCGTTTGGCTCACAGGGGCCTTGGATAGCCAGAACTTCTTCTCACGAGTATGCAACACCGGGTGTTGCACATCAATCTGCACAGGTGCGTTTGAGCGGGAATGCATCTTCTTCTTCCTTTGATGCAGGCAGCGCGCCCCCACAGTCTTTTTGGAGCCGACGAACTCCGAATGCTCCATCAAGAGATGAATTGAGGGCAGTTCCTGCTATGATGGGCTCTGAGATGTCAGGGCGACCAACGCCTAGACAAGGCCAGCCTGCCCCATCAAGGGGTGAATCGAGGGCTATGACAATGACGAGAGGGGCCGAAGTCTTTGGGCGACCAACGCCCCGACGAGGCCAACCTGCGATTGTGAGAGATGACCCGAGAGGTGTACAAGGAGCGGTGAGGGAGGCCGATATCCCTTGGCGTCCGGCCCGTGGGCGAGAGCAAAATGGTTTACCTAGCAGTGAGTCGAGAGTTGCTCCTGCAATGAGAGGTAATGAGACCCCTTGGCGTCCGGCTCGTGGACGAGAGCAAAATGGTTTGCCTGGAAGTGAGTCGAGAGTTGCTCCTGCAATGAGAGGCAACGAGATGCCTTGGGAGCAGGTGCCTGGGCGAGCCCTTGAAGGTGGTCGTCCTCAGAGCCACACTCGTGGGCGAGCTGGGCAGATACCACACTCTTCACCCCAACATCCACAAAGACAACATTCACAAACCCCTCCATGTTCGCAGCATGGAGTTCCACCCCGTCCGCAAGAGCACCATCCACGGACGCCTTATCCACAAGGGCACCATCCACAGACACCTTATCCGCAAGGGCACCATCCACGGACACCTTACCCGCAAGGTTATCACTCACAAGGTCCCCCCCCTGGGCCCCCTCGGTATTCTCAGCCCCCTCGCTCCGACACGCCTAGACATGGCGTTGGAACAGGAGATTTGGGAACTTCTTTTCAGCAAACTCCTCCGATCTCATTTCATACATTGTCAGAGGGGGAAGGGCAGGGACCATGGAGGTCAACACTCAACTCTCGAAGCACAGAGCCCCCGCCCTGGCAAGGCTCCGGCTCACCCGTGGGGCAACCTGCTCAAGCTGCCGTCTTTCCACCACCCAGAGAGCAGGTGAGAGCAACTACGCCTCAGCCTTCCAGACCATCGCAACAAGTTTTTCGCGAATCTCCTCACACGGCTATGGAGACACGGCCTATAAAGCGTGAAGTACAACCTCCCATGGGAGTTTCTCGATTGGCTGCAAACCCTGACCCCGAAGTTGACGAAGCACCAAACTCCGAACCCCGGCTCTTCCCAAAAGAATAATATTCCTCAAAAAAGTGAACCCGAAGGAGTACGGTAAACCCGAAAGAGTAAGTCCTTTAAAAAGGTGAACCTTAATTGGCATAAAAAGCTTGGGTGGGAAGTTCTGTGAACAGAGTGGGGAAATTCTGCGAACAGAGTGGGGAAGTTCTGTCGGCGTTTGTTTGGAGGTCTTAATGCTTGTGCTTGTGCCTGTGCTTGTGCTTGTGCTTGTGCTTCAGCAGTTGCTTGATGGTGTCTACCGTTTTTTTAGGGTTTTGCGCCAGGCCGAGTTGGCGGTATTTGATCACGCCTTTTTGATCGAGTGTTGTGATGATATTGGAGTGAGCATAATCTGTTTTTGACGTTTTCTTATATTTGACGCCCAACAATACAGCAAGTTCGAGGATTTGGTCTGGTGTTCCATGTAGGAATGTCCAGCGCTTGGGGGAGAGCTTATGTTGATCCCGAAATGCTTTCATTGTTTTAGGGGTATCTCGCTTGGGATCGATAGTCACAAGTACAATTCCAAACTTGTCAAGCATCGCTTTGGGTATACTTTGCTCTATTTTCTTGATGTCTGAAATAATGACGGGACATGCGTGGCGACAACTGGTATAGATTAACGCGATAACCCGAACCTTCCCCTTCAGAGATGCAAATTTTATCTTCACACCATCCTGGTTTGTCCAAGTCGCATTGACTTGGTAAAGCGAGCGATCTGGGAACTTCACCTTTGCTGCCTTTGGAGCCGCGTGGTGATGGTGATGATGTTTGTGGTTGTGATGTTTGTGATGTTTGTGATTTGGTGTGGTTGGTCGAGTGTTGGGGGCGGCCTGTGATTGCAGGGTGGTGTATTGATACCCCCCAACAATGCTGAAAGTGGCAGCACAGCCAATCCACCAATATGTGCGAAGGGATGTTTTCATCAGAAAAAAACCTCTTATGTTGTGGGTGTGGAAACCCCGCCCGATCGTGAGTCCGGCAGAATCTACAGGACGAAGTCCGGATGAGGTGAGGGTCGTTGACGATAAGCTTCTTCGGGTCCGACACCGCTACTCCACCAGAGTTGGTCCAGGCGCAAAGCGTCATCAAGTTGACGATAAGCTTCTTCGGGTCCGACACCGCTACTTTTTGGTAGGGGGGGGGGGCATCTTTGGCACAGCGAAATCCGAGATTCGCTGTGGTATAGTTGTATTTGAGACTGCTACGAAATGCGAACCGCATAAAAGCAGCATAGTCTTTGAAGTCGGAAGCTCCAACGGAGCCGCTGCCACAAAAGAATTTGCGTTCTAAGGCAGAGTCACCTCTGGACTCTCCTGTCACGAGAGATGTATTAAAGTTAAGAACCCATTCCCAAATGAGTCCATGCATGTCATAGACACCCCAATAATTGCGAAAGGTGCTTTTGACAGGAGGCAAGATGGGTGGAGTTGGCTTGCTGTACCATCGCAGGATACGTTGTGTATATCCAGGATCATTGCGGCCTTGGGCTTGTGTGCGACTGGCAGAGGCTGCATACTCCCATTCCATTCCTCGTGGAAGTCGCTTGCCAAGGCTACGGCAGTATGCTTTTGCAGGAAACCAAGACACATAGACCACTGGACTATTTGCGAGCCGAGCGGCATGGGGACCGAGTGAGAGATCTCCTGCCCAAAGGTAGAGGTAGGTCTTTTCAGCGAACAGTCGCAGAATTCGAGATTTACGCCAACGAGGGTGTGTACGAACAAAGTTGAGGAATTGCTGGTTGGTGACAGCGTGCTGATCCAACCAGAACCCCTTAACTTTGAGTTTTTTTTTGTTCTTTGAGTACAGCGGAAGATACTTTCCAGGAGGAATCCAGGACATTCCCTGGGTGGTACGTGGAGGTTTGGGTGTCATGTTTATCATGAGCAATCCAAAACATCCTGCGAAACACCACAGTACTTTGTTACGACGTCGCATCTCTTTGTTCCTCCTGGCCTGCTGCTACCAGAACTTATACGCACAAAAAAACAAGCCAGCCGGAGAGCTGGCTTGTCGGGTTGCCGATATGGCTTTGCTTTCGGTTCTACTTCTTACGAAGCTTCGCTCTCACTTTACTGACATCACTGGCTTGGATCACTTTGCCTTGGTTGCCCCAGCTGTTTGTGATGTATGTTACAACATTTGCAATTTGCTCATCGTTCAAGTTGACTGCTGGCATGACACCATTGTAAGTCTTTCCGTTGACCTTAATGGGACCCTTGAAGCCATTAATAATTCCACCGATTGCCCGGTTGACATCAGCTTTCAGGAAGTCAGAACCTGCCAGTGGTGGGAAGACGTTAACAATTCCTTTTCCATGAATTTGGTGACAAGCAAGACAGTTCGACATAAAAACACGCTTTCCAAATGCCATTCTCTCTGCTTTGGTTTTTGCCTTGGGCACAACCACTTTCTGTTTCGGCATTTTTTGTATACCACCACCTTCTGGATGGTACACGATGTCTGCTTGCTTACCGGAGTAGATTCCCAACTCTTTTTTGCCGGAAACTTTAAGCATCCCAAGTGCACCTTTGTTGAAGGCGCGGAAGATAGAGTGATCCACAAGGATAAAGGTTCCTGGAACATCGACTTTGAACTCGACCATGCTTGACCCACCTGCAGGGATTAATGTGGTTTGCACATTCTTATTGATCTTGGTACCACTTTCGATATACACCTTGTCGAAGATCTCACCAATCACATGGAAGGATGAGACCAAGTTCGGGCCACCATTACCAACAAACAGTCGAATGGTCTCCCCTTTTTTGGCACGCAAAGCATTCTTACCTACAAGCGAGCCAACAGAGCCGTTGAAGACGACATAGTCAGCTTGTTCTTTGACGGCTTTGTTCATACTGAAAGGTTGAAGTCCACCCTGACCATAATTTCCTTGTGTGTAAAACTCACTCTGCATCACATAGTATTCACGGTCCACTTTGGGAAAACCATTGGGTGGCTCCACAAGAATCAAACCATACATACCGTTTGCGATATGCATTCCAACAGGTGCTGTTGCACAATGATAGACAAAGAGACCAGGGTTCAGAGCTTTGAAGGTAAATTTTGATGTGTGACCCGGCGCGGTAAATGATGACGCCGCACCACCACCAGGGCCTGTGACAGCATGCAAGTCAATGTTGTGTGGCATCTTGCTTGAGGGGTGATTCATTAAATGAAACTCGACCGTGTCCCCCTGACGTATACGTATGAACTTTCCTGGAACACGCCCACCAAACGTCCAGAAGGTATACTTCACGCCATCAGCCAGCCGCATGACAACCTCTTTGGTCTCAAGCTTGACGATAACCTTTGCCGGATATCGTCGCTTGATCGGTGGTGGAACAAAGGGCGCATGGGTCAAAACCGCATGGACTACCGGCAATGCTTGCTTCGCCACTTTCTTGACGGCTTTCTTCACAACAGCACGCTTGACCGGAGCCGCTTTGGCTGGAGCTGCTTTCTTGACCTTGGCGGCTGCAGCTGGTGCCGCAGCATGAACGACACC
>JALTMC010000874.1 GCA_027005175.1 Myxococcales bacterium | reverse complement strand
GTATGAAGCAGTGTGTCGTATTGGAAACTTCTCGTAGATACGGGAAGTTGGTTGACCCCCCTTTGGGGATCGCACCCGGGGAAAAGGGGCTAGAATTTCCTGGTTAAATCTGGATGCGTGCCACATCCACGATTTGTTTTCGTTTGCGTAGGATGAGGTTTTTGTAGACGATCTCTTGCCCCGGTGTTCCAGCACCGTGAACGATCATGATGGAGATATGTGTTTCGTTGCCAAAAACATTGGAACTGTGACCGTAAAACTTGAGCTGTACACGATAGGTTCCAGGGATAGGGATCACATTTTGGTACCGTTCTGGTCCATAGCCACGGGTGATGTCTTCGAGAAGGCGTCCACCGTCAGGAGTGCTTTTGCGTGAATAAAAACACTTGTGGCCTTTGGGTCCAGTGACCCATAAATCAATGTCTGTGTTGTCTGTATTCCAGGTGACGGTGACACGCAGACCCGCTGCTTTGACGTTGAGGCCCAACATCGACTTTCTTTGCTTCAGCACCTGAAGGATGGAGGTGGGCATCTTACCATATTGGAATGCCTGGTATAGCAACAAAGCATACTCTTCCCGAGCGAGCCTTTTGAAAGACTTAAATCGCGAGTGCCACTTACCCATCAGCATCACTTCATACAAGGCAGCGGCCAGACCATATCGCTTCATACGCACCAGGGAAATGGCGACGTCTCGGTAGGTGTGAGGTTCAAAGGAGCGTCGCTCCAGTACTCGAAAGAAAACAGGCACGGCGAGCTTGGGTTTGTTCCAGGCTCGAAGGTAGTACCCCACCAGACGAAGTGCTTGTGCATTGGACGGATGTAACTCGATGATGGATGATAAACTGCGTATCGCTCCATTCAAGTGTTTTGGTAAACGTCGCTTGGCTTCTTTGACAAAGGGTCCAAACTGATTGCGATCCTTGAGACGTTGTTTCAGGTAGCTATCAGGGACAGCTCCTTTGTTCCACAAACGTCCTTGTGTTGCTGTTGCAAATTGGAAGTCGGACTTGGGGAGGCTGTGAAGCAGGTTCATCACAGCTCTTCCCGAACTTTGACGCAGCCCTTTGAACTTTTTGATAGCCTTACGCAACTGTGCTATCCATCGTTGTCGTTCGGTAAGAGGAGCTTCTTTGGCCTGCAACAATCTAACAATAAATTGGGCGACATCTTTGACCTTTTGAGTCTTTAACTCTTTGTCAAGGCCGTATTGCTTGTACTCTTTGTCGGTCTCCAGGATGAGATACGAGCAGTGCTTGTTCGGAATTCGAAAATGTTGTGAGTACGCCACAATTAATTTTGTAAGTTTGGGATCTTCGAGTTCCATCAACTGTGCAACAGCCATCTCACCCCAGGCTCGGGGTCCTAAGTCTCCGTGTGCGGTAACCTTGACTTGAATCGTGCGGCGGAAAGGTTTGTTTAAGTACTGACCCATCAGTGTTATCTTGGCTGTACCGTTGCGCTTGTACTGCGCTGCCACTGTGATTAATCCATCTGGGTATATGCTGGTTTGACGACCTGCTACCATGATTTGCGAGGCTTGAATGCCTTCTACTTTTACCTTTTGCAAGAGCATCGCGGGTTTGTTGTGGGCTGTTGCGCATCGCTTGAGTTCAGCACGTCCGAGACAAGGAAAGAGTGCTCCACCCCGACGAACCAACCGACGCAAGAAGCCCAGATTCTCCGAGCCAATTCCCGTTTGGTAGGCGAGGAATCGGACTTGCTTCCAACGTTTGCGTTGCTGAAACTGGTACAAGATCTTATCCACTTGACGACGTCCCCAGTTGAGCTGTCCATCACTCAACACAAACACATCGAGGGCTTTTTGGGCAGACTTCCCTTTTTGAGACAACCAGGATGGATGAGCGAGAGTGCGCATTGCTGCACCAAAGTCGGTGGCTCCTTCCAATACGATCTTGTTGAGGCGTCGAAGAAGGCGTCGTCGCTCTCGTGATGTATTGGCGATCCAGCCCGATGGTTTGGCCCACACACTGTTGACGTCAAAAAACAACACATTAAATCGCTTCAGTGATGAGTTCTTCTGTAAGATCTTACTCAACAGTGCAACGTGTGCACCAAACAAATCAGGGTTTGCTGAAAGAGATGTGTCCAGCATAAAAATAGCTTGGGATGTTAAAGATCTTGTTGGAGCTTTTGGCAAAGGAACTCGAATCTGAGACAACATATATTTCTGGCTATTCATCGGGTCGGTTCCAGCGATCGCTGCTACATTGTTTTGCTTGGGCTTGAAATAAAAAACAGCGTCTCTTTTGGGCTTGTTGTTCTCCCAGTAACATCGAAGAAATGGCTTGTTTTTATTCGAGCGACAACGCAGCTTGCGCAGGTTGTTTCGGACCAAGCTGGAGTGTGTTTTGTTGTAGCCCAAAGTGAAGTCGATAACTTTTGCAACATCCGGTGGAAAACGAAACCGATACACATGTTGTTCTTGGATCTGGGGCAGAGTTTGCTCATAAGCGATAATCACTCGATTGTATCCACGTGCAGGGATAGGAAAGACACGACCTGTAAAGGTATTAGGAGCATCTTGTTCAAGCAATGCTGGATCGATACGACGTCGAGTGATCTTTTCGTAGACTTGTCGCCCTTTTTCTGCTGGAACGAGACGAGCTTCTCGCAGACGACCCCATCCTCTTGCTGGCGATGTTCGGGCTATTTGTTGGGGCTGCATTCGAAGCAAGCGGCGAGGAGAGGGGCCTTTACCTCGGAAAAATCTAGGCGTGCGACGGCGGCGCTGGCTCACAAACATCGCATAATAAGAGACGGAAGCATCCGGCGGAAGCGTGTATTTAAAGGTTCCTTGGAGAGTGCGATTGTAGGGGTTGCGGTAGATGTGGTCGATAATGGTTCGAACACGCATACCTTCCACACGAACACTGACACGCATCTTTTGTAGCTTTAAGTATTTGCCTCCACCCACAGAGACCTTTGACAATACTGTATTGGTACGACTGCGTTGCCATACCTGTGGTTTTCTTCTCTTGGATTTGCCTTTCTTGTCCTCTTTGGCCCGGCCTCTTCGGGCAGTCTCTTGGGCGACTCGACCGCTGGGGCCTCGACGTGCGCCACCTGCAAAGCCACCACCACGAAGCCCTTGTGTGGTACCTCGATCGGCTGCTAGAGGAGAATCTTCCATCGGCGGAGGTGCTCCAGCTGCTGATGGGGAAGGGGCTGCTAATGCGGAAGGAACTGGACTCCTTTGGGCTCGGGTGGGAGCTACCATTGGCTGAGGCAAAAGGGATCTCGGCCTCCGTAACCTCCGGCTTCTTCGCCTTAAGCGTCGGACTCTTCTGTGAAGCCTCATGTTTCGTCTGGCTTCTCTTGCTAGCAGCTTGTATCTTCTTATGCCCCCTGCTACGTTCTTCTTGGAGAGCTGACCTGCTAGCTTTCGGTGTACCTTGCAGCGATCTGCTTGTTGTTTTAACTCGTAGGCTTTCTTTGTAAATTTTGCCATGCGATAGTAAGCTTGGACGCGGACTTGTCTGTTCCTGGAACTTCGCAGCTTTTTCCAACTCCGTTTTACCACACGCAGAAGGGCACGTATCTGGATCAGCCGCTGACCGAGACAATCCACAGCACGTGAGTCTCTTGAGCTTCTCGCATAGCGAACCAGATCTTCCAGACGCTTTCGATATCTCTTCAAACGTTTGAGCAAGATACGACCAAACTTTTTATGTTGTCTTGTGGTGAGATCTTTGGCCCCTTGTAAGGTAAAGGGAGGAGAGGTGTAGGTTGGTTTGGAGGACGCTTGTTTGAGCAGGGAAGGACCGAACCAGATCGATGTTAATAGGCCAATTACCGCGAATATTCCGAATATTCGCCTGCGATCATGGCGGGCTCCTGTAGAGGAGGGGTGTGCTTCGTGTGGCATGGGTGTGCTCCATTTGTTCTGTTGCCAAAATGATCTTGACAAACTTCAACGCACTAGACAACGATTCGGTTTATACGATTCAAAAAATAATAAAAAGTCCTTTTTTTCGCTTTGTAACAGCATTAAAGTGGAGAAGAAAAGATCCACAACGGGCACGAATGAGTTACGAAGTAAGAGAGGTGGCTAGGCGAGGAGAGCCAAAGTTGGTGAGAAGCCCGAGATGAAGCCCTATCGAACTCAATGAACTATCGTGTCGGGGGGTTTTGTGTGAAAGCTCCACGTCTGGGAAGTGTTTGTCAGTGTGCACGAAACAAAGCGCAGGCGATGGAGAAGTCGGAGGTCTTTCCTTGCAAGAGTTGGCGCAGTGTTTTATGGATGAGGGGCTGTTTTACAGACTTGGTGTGGAGAATCGATACCATTCCACGAAGAGTATGTCTGTTTTTTTGTGTACGCAGTGTGTTTCGGAGCCATTGAAGGGCTGCTTGATCTCCTTCACGGGCAAGGTTGTCTGCATATTCGAATTTGTTCCAGAATCGAAAACCAAACTGCCAGCTAGAGGAGACTCCTTTTTGTCTGGTAAAGAGAGTACGATAAACGGTCTGTGCTTGACGAGGCATGATCTTTTTGAGAAATCGCAGCGCAATCTTATTCTCTGTTAGAGCATAGGTAATGAGCTTTTTTTGTGCTTTTTTATGGCCTTCCCGGGCCAGTAAACAGATGCGTAACAAAGCAGCCTTTCTTTTTAGGAGGGAGCCATTCGCTTTCATCTTCTTGAGATGGTTACGAATAAGTTGATCTGTGTCTTTGCTTTGAATAAACAATAGGTCTGACAATAGGGTCATCTGGATATTGGCAAAGGCAGGTGTCGCTAGAAGTTGTTTGTAGAGTTGCAGTCCTTGCTTTCTCTTTCCGAGGTGCATAAAACAGGAGGCGGCTGTTAAGTATGCATAGATAATGTTGTTTTTCTTGACCTCCAGCACTGTGCCCTTTCTGTGGTTGGTAAGAAATCTTTCCACCAAGGGAAGCAGATCGTGTCTTTTCTTTTGGTAGATGTAAGTAAAAGCCAAAGACACACGTAGATAGTGATGGTTTGCTTCGAGCAACGTTTTGGGTCTTGCGTTAACTACTTCTGTCACCTTCTGTCGAAATTCCTTTCCTCGGTAGTGTTGCAACATCGCAGACGTGGCTTCGATCTGGTCCATTGTTCCCCGCGCTTTCCAACCGACCTTGACTAAGGCTTCGATATAGGCATGCAGAGACTTTCCACGAAAAGTCCGTATGCCACGAGAGTTTGTACTCCAGTATTGCTTGCGTATTGCAGAGAACCTCTGAACCTGTGGAGGAGGCTTGCGATAAGGGATAAGATCCATATGACAAATGGGACATTTTCCTGGCTTTGACAGACGCACCTTCGGATGCATGGAGCAAGTGTATTTTGCTTGTGCCTTGGATGTTGGTGTGGCGGGAATTAGATCCATATGACAGATAGGACATTTCCCTGGCTCTGACAAGCGCACCTTTGGGTGCATGGAACAGGTATATTTTGCTTGTGCCTTGGATGTTCGTGCCTTGGATGTTCGTGTCTTGGATGTTGGTGTGGCGGGAATAAGCTCCATATGACAGATGGGACATTTCCCTGGCTTTGCTAGATGCACCTTTGGGTGCATGGAGCAAGTATATTTTATTGGGGTGGTCGACTTTTGTACTACAGGTATGAGGTTCATATGACAGATGGGGCATTTCCCTGGCTTGGTCTGATGCACTTTGGGGTGCATGGAACAAGTATAGGTTGTCTGGGATGGGTGAGAAAAGGCAGGAAAGGACCATATTCCCATCATAAGAGAAAAAGCGAGGCTTGCAGAGAACCGATAGAGCAAACTGGAAAACATTGGGGTTTCTCCTTCATCTTGATTCGATCGTATCAGGAATGAAATCAGAGGGGAGCAGAGGGAGTCTTGCTCTCTGAAGTTACGGACTCTCTCGTTAGTTTTTCGAGATCCTATGTGCTTTGTCCACACTCTGATAACGTCGGAATCTTCAGAATGGTTTGTCGTTTTGTTGTTCTTCAAGGATTTGGATTGGCAAGGCTGGAACACCACATGCTTTGTATTCTTCACATGTGGGAGTTGTTGTGTTGACGCTCCTAGTTGTGGGCGTGTAACTCCTCATTGAGGGCGATAGCAGAGCGATTGGTTTTGCATTCCACAGTGCCTGTTAAGGAGTTGCGTCGGAAGAGTAGGTCTGACTTGCCCGCGAGGTCTCTTGCTTTGCAATGTTCAACGACGTTGTTTTGGTCGTCGAGTAGGGCCAGCTTGGTTCCTGCTGTAATGTAGAGACCTGCTTCTATGGTGCAGCGATCTCCCAAAGGTATGCCAACACCGCCGTTTGCACCGATTAAACATTCCTTGCCGATGGAGATAATCAGGTTGCCACCACCAGAGAGGGTGCCCATGGTTGAGCAACCACCGCCAAGATCAGAGCCTTCACCTACGATCACACCAGCTGAAATTCGACCCTCGATCATGCTTTTTCCCACCGTGCCTGCGTTAAAGTTCACAAAGCCTTCGTGCATGATGGTGGTTCCTTCACCCAGGTGAGCACCAAGGCGAACACGTGCTGTATGGGCGATACGAACACCAGATGGGACAACGTAGTTGGTCATCTTAGGGAACTTATCAACACAATCGACCGACAACACCCTGCCTTCGAGACGTGCTTGCAGTTGACGCTGTACCAACTCCGTTGGATCAATGGCTCCTTCGTTGGTCCAGGCTACGTTGGGTAAGACACCAAAGATCCCTGTCAAATTTGTCTCGTGAGGTTTGACCAAGCGGTGTGAAAGTAACTGTAATTTTAAGTAAGCTTCGGGCACGGAGGTTGGTGCTTCGTTGCTTGCAAGTAATGTCGCAACAAGGGGCCGCTTGCTTCCCTGCATGGTACTTACCAACGCAGCATACTCTGATTCTCCAGCACCTTCCAACTCATTTGCGAGGGCTTTTAATTGCTCCGATGCAAGGGGGAGAGCTTGGTTGCCTTTGTGGTAACCCGAAGCCTTGGCCACAGCATTGACCAAAGCTTCCGATGGATTCAGGAGAGGCTTGGGATAGAATACTTCCAACCACTCCTCTTTTCCATTTTGGGTCCCAACACCAATTCCTACACTGTATAATCGAGTCATCGAACTTTCCTTTTGGTTACTGACGTTGCGTTTGTTTTGCCGTAAGCGTTCAGGGTAAGTAGGCTCTATTACCTCAATCCTATCGATGTAAGAGTGACCTTGTCGCTGCATGAAACCAGTTTTTGCAGAGTCCCCGGTTTAAATCGAATAGATCTCCCTAGCATTTTCTGATAATAATAGCTAGTACTTTAGCTCTTGTGCCAAATTTATTTGTTTATGGTTAATATATTATGAGTAATGACCCATATCAACTCTTGACGATCGGTGATATCAAGCAATTGCTTGCATCGCGAGTGCGAAGCTTACGATTAGGTTTGCGGTGGAAGCAAACAACACTTGCCGAACATTCGGGTGTATCGCTTGGTTCGTTACGTCGCTTTGAGACAACGGGAGAGATCTCTCTTGGGAACTTGTTGAAGCTTACCTGAGCGTTGGGGAGGCTGGAAGAGTTTGAGGGGCTTTTTCAACCTCCTGAAGTGACAAGTCTTTGCGAGCTAGAAGAGCGTGTGACGACACCTACACGAAAGCGAGGTGTTGAATGAAGAAGCTAGAAGTGAGGCTTCAGCAAAGCCCTGGTCGTTTTCGTTGGGTGGGTGAGTTAGCAGAAGAGTCACACACCATCTACTTTGAACGGACTCCCCCCATCCATCGGGCCTTCGTCCTGTAGATTCTGCCGGGTCCGCGATCGGAAGGGGGTTTCCACGCCCACAACATAAGCTGGTCCGCGTGGTTCGAGGAAGAATCCAGAACCGAGCGATCGGGAGGGGGTTTTCACGCCCACAACATAAGAGGTTTTTTCTGATGATTAGGCTTCGTAGGCTTCCATGGGTAGGCAGGTGCAGTAGAGGTGGCGGTCGCCGTAGGCGTCGTCGATGCGACCGACGTGAGGCCAGAACTTGTTGCGTTTGATCCAAGAGGCGGGAAAGGCGGCTTGCTCTCGGGTGTAGCGATGAGGCCACTCTGTTGAGGTCACGGCTTCCACGGTATGTGGTGCATTTTTGAGGGGGTTGTCTTCTTTGTCGAGTCGGCCTTCTGCGATGTCTTTGATCTCGTGTCGGATAGCGATCATCGCATCACAGAATCGGTCGAGTTCAGCTTTGCTTTCGCTCTCGGTGGGCTCCACCATCAAGGTTCCTGGAACAGGCCAGGACATGGTGGGAGCATGGAAGCCAAAGTCCATCAGTCGTTTGGCTACATCCACAACCTCAATGCCTTGCTCTTTGAAAGGTCGCAGATCAAGGATGAATTCATGGGCGACGCGATGGTTGGGGCCGGTGTACAAGATATTGTAGTGGTCAGCCAAACGAGAGGCCATGTAATTGGCATTGAGGATGGCGACCTGGGTCGCTCGTTTGAGCCCGGACTCACCCATCAAGCCAATGTAGACATAGGAGATAGGTAGGATGCTGGGACTGCCATAAGGTGCGGCAGACACTGGGCCTATCGCTTGCTCTCCACCTGTCGTTACAACCGGGTGTCCTGGCAAGAAGGGAGACAGGTGAGGTGCTGTTGCGATCGGACCTACACCTGGACCACCACCACCATGAGGGATGCAGAAGGTTTTGTGTAAATTAAGGTGACAGACATCTGCGCCAAATGCTCCAGGTTGAGATAAGCCGACCTGGGCGTTCATGTTGGCACCGTCCAGGTACACCTGGCCACCGTTGGCGTGGATGATCTCGCAAATCTTCTTGATGCCTTCCTCAAACACACCGTGGGTTGAGGGGTAAGTGATCATCAGAGCACCAAGTTCGTCGGCATGTTTTTGAGCCTTGGCTTCCAGGTCTGCGATGTCGATATCGCCGCGTTCGTCACAGGCTACAGTGACGACACGAAATCCTGCCATGACTGCACTCGCTGGGTTGGTCCCATGAGCCGAGGTAGGGATTAAGCAGACATTGCGGTGGGTGTCCCCTCGACTTTCGTGGTAGGCTCGGATGACCAGTAATCCAGAGTATTCGCCTTGAGAGCCTGCATTGGGTTGTAACGACACTCCATCAAAGCCTGTGATCTCGGCCAACCCGTTGCTGAGGTGGTCAAACAGTTCCTGATAACCCTGGGTTTGGTCCGCTGGCGCAAAGGGGTGTATTTGGGCAAACTCAGGCCAGGTGATGGGCAGCATCTCGGAGGTGCCGTTGAGCTTCATGGTACAAGAACCCAACGGGATCATCGAGTGTGTCAGTGACAGGTCACGACCTTGCAGGCGATTGATATAACGCAGCATCTCGTGTTCTGCGTGATAGCGATGGAAGACTTCATGGGTCAGATACTCACTGGTGCGAGCGAAGGTCTCATTGTAACTGGTATCCAGGTCTTTACTTAGGCTGTCGAGGGTAAAGGGCAGCTCTTTGCCCTGACCAAAGATCGCAAAGAGGTCCTCGATGGTCTGACGATGACAGACCTCGTCGAGCGCGACGCCGATGTCGCCATTGTCATAGATCCGTAGATTGATCTGTCGGGCCAGAGCAGCTTCCACGATAGGAGCTTGTTTGTCGCTGTCGAGAGAGATACGCAAGGTATCAAAGAATGCCGTATCA
>JALTMC010000873.1 GCA_027005175.1 Myxococcales bacterium | reverse complement strand
CTTCACTTGGCATGGTAAACGATAGGGAAGCAATTTCTTCACTTGGCATGGTGAACGATAGGGAAGCAATTTCTTCACTTGGCATGGTGAACGATAGGGAAGCAAGGCTTTGACAGCAATAGCTACCATAGCCCATCGTCTTTATTCGGTGTCACAGTTGAAACTGTATGAACAGTGTCCGCTGCGATACCGGTTTTACTACATAGAGCGGCTGCGTCCAACCTACCAACTTGTAGAGTCGTTTGTGGGAGCACGCGTTCATGAATCGATGGAGTATCTGTATGTTCATCTCAAGAACCAAGATCTTCGGCCTGTAGCAGATGTTATTCAGTTTTACAGCCGCCGCTGGGAACAGATGTGGAGCAGCACTGTACAAATAGTTAACCAACGTCGCAACCGTGAATGGTATCGACGGTATGGAGAAAAATGTTTGCGACGATATTATGTCCAACATTATCCATTTTTGGAACCTGGCATCCATATGATCGAGGTGGAGTGGCCTTTTCAAATCGTGCTTGGCCCTGAGGGAAGGTACCGTATGCGCGGCCATGTGGATCGCCTCACAAGACGAGACGACAACAGCTACGTTGTTCATGACTACAAAACATCCCAATATGTTCCACGCAAAGGCATGCTAGCCCGAGATCTACAGCCGGGAGTGTACCAGTTGGCAGTGCGAGAGACATTCCCCGAAGCCCGTAAAGTCTCTGTCTCCTGGCACTACTTGGCCTCCCAACAAGAAATTCGTCCAACGTTATCGGCCAACCAGTTGGATCGCCTTCGAACCAAGCTCGTTCGTAGGATCGACAAGATCGAACAAGACCAAGAGTTCTCTCCTCGTCCTACAAAATATTGCCGGAATTGTGAATATAAACAGATTTGTCCCGCCCAAAATGATATAACAAGTCGTACAACATCCCGGGCCAAATCAGTGGAACATGGACGACTCTCCCAATCACCCATGACCCAACCCTCCGATGTTGATGCAATACAAGACTCTAGCTCTGCTCTTTCTTGGGAGAAAGAAGTCGGAGACTCAGCCAAAGAGAAACATCATGTTGCAGAAAAGAAGTTTTCTTCTTGAGCAATGGAGTCCTGGACATTATGGTTTGTATGAATTGTTGCAACACGCTGGAGAGCACCTGTGAAGTGTGGTTTCTGTGAACGTCCCCTCACTAGCCTAACCGCGATATGTGATTGTGGACACGATCCCAATGCTGGCTGGATTATGAATGGCCGCTACCAACTCCTTGGGTTGGTAGGACAAGGTGGCATGGGCATGATTTATCGAGCCCTAGACCAAGCCGACAAGAACAAGCTCTGCGCGATCAAGATCAGTCGTTGGTGTGAGGCTTTGCAACAACTCCGTCAGATGGAACCCGAAGCCGCCAAGCGCGAAGCGCAGTCTCGCATTGAACGCGAGTTTAAACTCCTACAAAAAGCCGCCAGCCGCAGCTCTCACATTGTTCAAGTGTTTCATACATTTCAAGTCGATCCAAGGTTAGGGCTGTACTACCCCATGGAATTCTTGGAAGGAGAACCTTTAGCCAATATCCCTGAATGGGGCCAGCCCATGCCAGCCGAGTTGGTTGTTGATCTTATCTTACAACTCTGCGAAGGCGTTGGTATCGCTCATGGTCTCGGTGTCGCTCATCGCGATCTCAATCCAGAAAATATCTTCATCGTGCGCACTCCTGAATCGGAGCGATTTGTCAAACTTATCGACTTTGGGATCGCCCGGGATTTGTACGCACGTAAAGGGATCTACAACACAGGAAGTGATCTCGCTTTTGGTCACCTACAATACCTCTCTCCCGAGCAGGTAGGATACGATCCAGTCACTGACGAATACCAACGTGAAACGGCAGCACAGCTCGATCACCGCGCTGATATCTATAGCATCGGTGCCATGATGTTTCAGATGCTCACAGGCCGCCCTCCCTTTGACGACAACACCATCGAAGGTTTAGCCACACGCAGTTGGCGAAAACCACCACACCTCGCAGAAGCGATCAAAGAAGGTACATTACCTCATGAATTGCAAGAGCTGATTATGTCCTGCCTGCAACCTGCACCCAACTTACGACTTCCTGACATCCTCGCGCTGAGTGATTTACTTCAAAGATACCTCAATGGCAAACGCTCTGAAAAAGAATTTGACGCCCTGGTTGAGCATGCCTCTCACACGACTGAGATCAGCGAAGAGGATGAAGTCTTTACAAACTTTGACGATGCCTCCTGGGAGTTCCCCGCAATTCAAGAAACACCCTGGAGAGTGCCCTCTTCAAGTGACTCTTTAAATTCGACACCTGAGCTGTCCATTTTCTCGAAAGAGTTTGACTCTCTTTTTGCAGAAGATGAAAAACCATCGGACCTGTTGGGAGAGTTTCCACCTCAAACCCCTTCAGGTACTCTCGAAATCACACCACCTCCCATTCCTGG
>JALTMC010000872.1 GCA_027005175.1 Myxococcales bacterium | reverse complement strand
CTTTGGAAGCATTGGAGCTAAAACGCATCACAAACTCTTTGAGCTCTTTAACCTTATCGGCTTTTTTCTTGTTCTCATTTTGTTTTTGCTGACGGGTTAACTGGCTGGCTTCGTACCAGAAGTCGTAGTTTCCGGCGAATATATTGATCTGGCCAAAATCGATATCAGCGATATGTGTACAAACATTGTTTAAAAAGTGACGATCGTGAGAAACCACAATCACCGTGTTATCAAAGTCAAAGAGGAAGTCTTCCAACCATCCAATCGACTTGAGGTCTAACTGGTTTGTGGGCTCGTCAAGTAACAGGATGTCGGGGTTTCCAAACATCGCTTGTGCAAGAAGAACACGAACTTTTTGCGAGCCCTCAAGTTCTTTCATCAGCTTGCTCTGAAGAGTTGTATGAATTCCCAAGCCATCGAGTAGAGTGGCTGCTTCCGATTCGGCTTCATAGCCATTGAGGTCAGCAAAGTCACACTCCAGCTCTGCCGCTCGCATCCCTTCCTCTTCCGTCATCTCAGACTTGGCGTACAGCTCATCGCGCTCTTTCATGATGCGATACAGTTCGCCATACCCCATAATGACCGTATCCAAAACCGTGTGTTCATCAAAAGCAAATTGGTCCTGTTGCAGTACCGCAATCCGTTTGCCAGGCTCAACAAGTATACGGCCTTCTGTGGGCTCTTGCTCTCCAGAAAGCACTCGCAAAAAAGTTGATTTCCCCGCACCATTTGCCCCAATCAAGCCATAACAATGGCCTCCCACAAACTTTGCGTCCACATCCTTAAAGAGGACGCGTCCACCAAAGGAAAGGGTTACGTCGATGGCTTGTATCATATTCTGCTTCTCCACTATCTCGTTACAATCTTGATGACGATATCCTTTTGAGGGGTCGTTATACACGAATTAATTTTTTTGGCTACCTTCGTTTTCAGAAAAAAGCGGAAACGAGAGAACGCTTGTAACAACTCAAAGAGAAAAGCCTATCGGAACAAGGGAAAGCAGCAGGTAGTATCGGCTCAACGTGAAGATTCGAAGACGGCAGCAGAGCAAGAGTATCGGTCGGATTGAAAAGAGGTTCTCAAGGCTTGAACATTCAAGGTTCCAAAATTTAGGGAGCCTTTGTAACCATGACACAAACTTTGTTGGAGCATTTGGCTTTGGCAGAAATACAGCGAGGTGTGGCATACGGGCATTGGTCACTTTGGTACGTCTCGCAAATCCCCCTATTGATGTCTGTAATTGAAGCCTTCACGATGGGCTCTCCCGTCTTGTTCACGGCCTTTTGGCAAGCCCCCGCACACTTTGTTCCAGACCAAAACAACACACAATCGGTATCGGCACGGCAAGTTAGATTTTGTTTACGAAGATCCTCAACGATGTCTCTGGCCTTCTTCCCTCGTGTTCTGCAATCATACAATTCACATTTCTTTTGATGACATACAGGCTTGCCATTGACACACTTCGGCGTGGCATAGGGGCAATTATCCTGACGATAATCTTTGCAGTATGTTTGATTAATCTTCGTCACCAAAGCTTGCACCTTAGGTTTACCCACAGTGTTTACAGGAACCGGACAAGCCCCTCGACATTCCGTACCAATCCCAACACTCGTACACTCTGTATTTGCAGCACAAGAGAGATATTTTTTGCGCTCAGCAGACAAATCACTGTTGGACTGGTTGAGTCGTTCCTGGCATGTCTTTGGACCAGTTTCAGGCTTCATCTCAGGAGTGGCGTCTGGATGAGCTTCAGGCTTTATCTCAGGAGTGGCGTCTGGATGGGCTTCAGGCTTTGTCTCAGGTGTAGGCTCTGTGAACGTTTCAATCGATGTTTCCTGAACAGACTCTGTCTCAGCAATCACCTCCGTTTTTTTCTCAGGCATCGATTCTGTTATTCCAGCATCTATACCATCATCAGATGGTGATTGTTCTTGCGTTGCTTCGCCAGTGGTGGTTTTTTCCTCGGAAGTAGAGCCCTCCTTCAACGTTTCACCTTGTGTTTCCCTATCCGTATTCACAATGGGAGGTGAGCAACCAAACGTCAACAATACAAATAAGATCCATACTCTTTTCATGATACAATAACCTCTCATGGCACAGGATTCATGCTCCAGCCTTCGGTCTAGTGAAGGAGAAACACCTCTCATGTCTCTGACATACAAGCAACACTGCCATTGTAGCCCGAAGTCCTGTGTTTCACAAGTACAAGAAGAGAAGAGACCCTTGAGGTAAGAGCTTGTGCAGGACATCTGGTAGGTACGAAATATCCTTGCTTCTATTCCTCAGATTGGGGTAGTGTCTCCAATACGAGGTCTGCAAAACTGTTTTGAATAGGAGTTTTTCTGATGAAAAAGATAGCCTTCTTGTTTGCCTTTACTGCTGGTTTGTTTCTGGCCTTGTCACAACAACAAGCTGCAGCAACAAAGGTGTACTATGTGAAGAG
>JALTMC010000871.1 GCA_027005175.1 Myxococcales bacterium | reverse complement strand
GTTCCGATGGTTGCGATACCAAACGTTGAAGTGCGATCGCCATAGTAGAAGCGAACTTGTGACGCTCCTGCGTTGGCTTTTCCACCATTCTTGACCTTAAACTTAATCGTGATGGTGTCACCGGCACCTGCTGTAGAGGTTGGGGTGAAGCTCCAGCTCGCCATCGACAGATCTGCAATGGCTGAGACAATGCTTATGGGTGTGGCCTTGGTGTTGTCTGTTTCATTCGCTTCATTCTTTTGACGGTTGCTATAGTCTGCGATCATCCCAATATAGCGAGTTCCGACTGTGGCAGAACGTGGAAGGGTCACAAGTCTGGTGAGTGGTCTACTTGGGTAGGAGGAGCCAGCGTTCAAAGACGAGATATACAGAGAGGCAAGGTAGGTGTCTGTTGTTTTGATGATCTTGTCGATGGAGTAGTAAACTCGGGCATAGGTGTAGTTTGTGGCACGTGCGAGGCCGATATTCTTGACCTGGTAGGTCACAGAGACCTGCCCACCTGCGATCTGACGGGTTGGGCTGATGGTGAGCACAGACACGACGAGGTTGGCTTTTCCTGTGATCTCAAGGGACTTGCGACCGATGTTGTTGGTCTCATTGGCTTCAGCCACTCGACGGCTGGAGTCGATATAGTAGTGAACATACCGACCACCTGTTAGAACGGAGCCTGGGATTGTGACAGTCAGTGAACCTGTCACTGTTTCACCAGCTTTCAGTGATTTGATCGCTGTGGAACCCAGTCGCGTTCGGGTACTGAAGGTTGTCGTATCCGTGTAGTACAACGACAAAGTTGTGCTGATGGCATCCGCATTTCCGCGGTTGCGAATGGTATATGTAATGGTGACCTTGTTGTTGTATCCGGGGGTTTTGGCAGGCACAATCCAGTTGGCCATCTCCAGATCTGCAATGGCTCGAAGAATTGTAATTCTGTAGGCTCTGTCGTTGTCGGTGTAGCTGGTTTCTGTTTTTCGACCACCCGCAGCCACGTCGTTGGCGCGGCAAACCACATAACCCGCGCCTGCTCTTGCGTTGGATGGAAGAGTCACAGCCACTGTCCGTGTCGAGCTATAACCTGCCTGCACAGCTGGGAATGGGATGTCGGGTTTGATCGCGAGATCACCCGTACCAATGGTGGAGTTGGTCGAGAAATAACATCGCATCGTGGTCTTCTCCATCAGTGTCGCGCCGTAGTTGCGAATCTGAACACGCAAGGAGATCTGTCCGCCAGCCACCTGTCTCGTGGGGTTGGGGTAGAGATAGGTTGTTCGTAAGTTGGGGTAACCACTGATTGATAGTTTGCGATTCCCACGGTTGTTGTCTTCTCGAATCTCATCCACTCGACGGGTATAATCGACGATGTAGTGAAGGTAGTATGTTTGACGCTTGAGATTGCGAGGCATATTCAAAGAGACTGTTTTGTTGCCCGTCTCTTTTTGGGAGCCTAGGCTCAACACAAAACTTCTGCCTACATAGGTCAGGCTTGTTGTGGTGTTACTGTTGCTGGTACTGAGATAATAGGCCACATAAAATGCGCCTGCTCTGCCTGTACCCGTATTTTGTACATTGTAGGTGACCTTCAGTGCGGTACCATAGCCTGGGTGGCTGCTTGGAGCAGAAAAACTCTTCATGCTCAGTTCTGGCTTTTCTTTCACCACTCTAATTTGTCGCGGATAGAAGTTATTGGTCTCACTCGACTCATTTTTGATCTGGTTGTCGTAGTCAATCCATCCGATGATATAGGGTCTTCCTGCTTTTGCGGTTGAGGGAAGCTTAAAACTGACTGTCCCGTTCTTTGTGGCGGGGTCAAAAGCCCTTGCAGCCAAACCTCTTGTCGCTGTCGGATTGGTTTTTATCTCAACCCCAACGTAGGTATCCGTGTTTTGATAGGTATTGTTATCGGAGTAATAGAAACGAGTTTTGATCTCTTTGGTGGCACGCGAGAGACCTGCATTGTAGAGGCGATAGGTCAAGACCATCGGTCCACCGGGAACCTGCGAGGCCGGGGTGATACCCACAAAAGTAATGCGAAGGTCAGGCAGTCCTGTAATGGTTAAGTTGTGATAGAGGATATTGTCACTCGTGGTGGACTCACTCACTGCATTGGTTGGATCGATGCGTGCGATTAAATACCGACCACCAAATGCAACCGTTCCTGGCAGTGTGATGGTTGTACTCAATGTTCCTGTGCTCTTGCCTTTCTCCAGCTTTGTGATACTCACCGTTCTCAGGGCAAAAGCACGTGTCGTTGTCTTGGTATCGTTGTAATAGAAGACAACATTAAACTTTCCTGCGTCGGTGTCGCCACTATTTTCAATGTTGAATCGGACCAGGAGTCGGCTTCGATAGCCTTGGGCACTGCTCGGGGCTGACCATGTGTTGGCCTTAAACCGCAAATTTGCCTTGGCAGATGCCATCGCAGGCAAAAGTAAGACGCTAGCTACGATCAGCCACCCCAAAGAAATCGGTAACAGAGAGTGTTTTCTGTTCATTATATGCTCCATTGCTCACAACGAAAATCAGGCAAATCTCTTGATCTTACCATGAACCTGATTCACAAAAATTCAAAAAGAGAAGCGATATCCCAGCACAAGAAAAGTATAAAGCTCTTCTTTGTTGTGCTATTGACATTCGTCAATGAATACTCAATTCTTACTGCTTCGTAGCATGTTTAGCACAGTTTTGCAATGGTTTGACATGGAGAGAGCATACAGTTACGAGGTGAGCTGTCTGGGTTGGACTTCGGCAAACCTCAACACTGTAGTATACAAGAAAGAGTGGAGTTCCCTTTGTGATGCGAATGACAAATATGAGACTTTTTGTATGGGTCGTCTGTCTCGGATGGTTGTCTGTGGGTTGCAGTGCTGCGGTGGGGCAGGAGAAAACGGCGTCTGAGCAGGCACCTCCTTTCGATGCTGGGGATGTCGAGAGGACAGAGGTTGCCGGAGAAAAGGGAGAGCGGATAGAGCCCATCCCAGAAAAGCTTGTCTGGCAGAAAAAACCACCTCTGTTGAGTGCTTGTATCAGCAGCAAAGATTGCAAGGATATCCTGGCCATGGGGCATCGTGGGGTGATACGAACCGCACCTGAGAACACCTTGGAGGCCATTAAAGAAGCGTATCGTTTGGGGGCTGACCTTGCTGAGATCGATGTCCGTTTGAGCAAGGATGGTGTCCCCATTTTGCTTCATGATGCTGATGTGGATCGAGTTGCCAAGGGTTCGGGAAAATCGGGAGAGATGACGCTGAAACAACTTCAATCGCTTACGTTGAAATGTCCAGCACAGGCTAAGTGTAGTGGTAAGGAGAGGATCACAACGCTGGAAGACGCGGTGGCTTGGAGCCAAGGCAAGATTCTCCTCAATCTCGATATGAAAACAAGCCAATTTGAGCCAGTCCTTGCGGTCTTACGAAGGTTGAAGGCCGAAGACAATGTATTGTTGTTCCTGTCGAGTGACTCTGAATACGCCGCTTATAAGAAGTATGGCAAGGGCTTTGTGATGATGCCACGAGCCCGCAATGGCGACGATGCTCGCAAGCTTGTGACAAGTTGGAAGCAGCCTCTGTTGCATCTTGACCCCAAGCTCTATTTGACAAAAGAACTACAGGGGTATCTTGCAAAACAGGGGGTGAAGATCATGCTCAATGCTCTGGTGATCTACGACATCCCCGCAGCCCAAAATGTCGATGCTTATGGACCCTTGGTTACAGACTTTCGTGCCCAGATCATACAAACCGATCGTCTCGACCTGCTTGTTCCCTATTTGAAGAAGCTGAATGAAAAACGCTGAAGGAGAATGAAGAAGCGGAGCAAAAAGCACGGAAGGAAAATGAAGCTGATAGCCCGCACAAAGTTATGACGAGGTGTGAGATAAGGAACGGAACGAAAAATGCCAAAGGAGAATGAAGGAGTTGAAGGAAGAAGCTGAACGAAGAATGCTGAAAGAGAAACATTGTCTCTTGTCGTGTTTTCCTCGCAGGTTAGGGGAGGTTCTGGGTGACGAAGATATGGACGTGGAAGGGGTATCAAGCTTGTGACAGCAGGGCACAATGCTATGGATCTGGGAGGTTCTGGGTGACGAAGATATGGACGTGGAAGGGGTGATTGAAAAAACAAGCATCGGAACAGCACAGGTTAGGGGAGGTTCTGGGTGACGAAGATATCGATGGAACCTTTGGAGGTCAGTGTTGTATTGCCGAAGAACCCTGTACCGGAGAAATAGCCTGTGACAAAGTAGTTGCCCATGGCATCAGCGGCTATCGCATAGCCGTAATCGGAGCTGATGCCTCCAGCACTTTGGGCCGCTACGACCTTGAAATTGGCATCGATCTTTGCCACAAAGACATCGGCAGAACCCCGGCTTGAGAGGGTAAACGTGCCAAACTTTCCTGCAGCATACGTATTGCCGGTAACGTATACATTGGTTCCATCGCTTGCAATACCATAGCCATACTCGGAAGATGTGCTTCCCATGTTCATGGCGTTGGTGAAGTTTAGGTTCTTGTCCAACTTCGCTACAAAGATATCAGAGGAGTAGCTTGAAGTTCCAACATTTGTTAGAACGACTCTGCCAAAGGTACACTTTCGATCTGAAGAGGTGTTGGAGAACCAATGACCCGTGACATAGAGGTTGTCCTTGGAGTCAACGGCCAGATCCCGAGCATATTCACGGTAAACACTACCTTTTGCTGCAACTATCTTGGTGATGGCAAGATTGTTGGTGAACTTGGCCACAAACATGTCATAGTCTTTGGTACCTTTGAGGGTGCTCGAACCATAGGATAACACAGTGGTTCCGGTGCTGCCTGTGTACCAGTATCCTGCAATATAGACATTGTTTGTGCTGTCTGTGACAATGCCACGACCTACATCTAAACTGATCCCTCCCATGCTGTAGGCTTTTTGGAGCGTGAGGTTGTTGTCCAGCTTGAGCACAAAGATGTCTGAAGAGCCTTTTGAGGTCAACTTCAACGAGCCAAAGGTTGCCGGACTGGAGGATGTGCTGTAGAAAGAACCTGTCACAAAGACATTGTTACTTTTGTCGATGGCAAGTGCATAGCCGTAATCGGAGGATATCCCACCTCCTGCAAATAACTTCGTGAAGTTGAGATTGCTGTCTAGTTTTGCCACAAACATGTCCCTATTACCACCAACCGTCTTGAGTGAGAGACTGCCAAATGTCGCATAGGTTGTGGCGGTGGTGTAGAAGGTTCCTGTGACATACACATTTCCAGTGTTATCCACGGCGATGTCATATCCGATGCTATAGAAGGAACCGCTGGTGCCTGCGTTGACAACATTGACGGCCTTGAGAAGCTTGCCTGTCTTGTCGTATTTGGCCACAAACATGCTGCCACCACCCTTGGCAGCCAGGGTGGTACTGCCAAAGGTTGCAGTGGTCCGGTAATAGCCTGTGATGTAGATGTTGCCGCTCTTATCCACAGCCACACCATAGCCAAAATCTGTACTTGTTCCGCCTGCGGCTGCTGCATTCTTAAGCTGCACACATTGTCCGTTGTTGCATGTACTGCCTGCTTGGCAAACGTTGCCACAGGAGCCGCAGTTCTTGAGGTCTGTAGTGATGATTGCACAAACACCAGCACAGTTAGTTTGTCCGATGGGGCAGATCGTACCGCATGTCCCATTGGCACAGACTTGGCCTGACAAACAGGCTGTGCCGCAGGCACCGCAGTTGGCAGGGTCTGTCTTTGTATTTACACATGTTCCTGCACAGAGACTTTGGCCAGCGGGACATCGACAAGTCCCGGCTTGGCAGCTTTGACTTGTGGCGCAAGGGCTGGCGCATGTGCCACAGTTGGCTGAGTCGGTTTTTGTGTCTGTACACTTTCCATTGCATTCGGTCTGGCCGGCAGGACAGCTGCATGCTCCGGCTTGGCAGGTCTTTCCATCCGTACAAGCTGTGCCACAGGTGCCACAGTTGGCTGTGTTGGTTTGGGTGTCAACACACTTGTTGTTACAGAGGGTTTGGGTGCTGGGACACTGGATTTGGTTTTGACATTGACCTGCCAGACAGTTCTCTCCTGTTTTACAGGCTGTTCCACAGGTGCCACAATTCTTGGGGTCGGTGTTTGTATCCGTACAAGTACCGGAGCAATCCGTTTGGCTGGTGGAGCAAGCGCAAGCACCTGCTTCGCAGATCTTGCCACCTGTACAGACGGTACCACATTTACCACAGTTCTTTGGATCGGACTGGGTGGTAACGCACAGACCACCACATGCTGTTTGACTGGATGGGCAGAGTACTTTGCACTTACCTTCGTCGCAAGACTCGTCTGTTTTGCAGGTGTTGTCGCAGGCTCCACAGTTGGCCTTGTCTGTCTTTACGTTGGTGCATGTGCCATTGCAGTTGGTAAAGCCAGCGGGGCACTGTAGCTTGCATTTACCTGCCTCGCACACCTCGCCTTTTTGGCAGGATGTGTCACAATCACCACAATACTTTGTACTTGTTTGGGTGTCGGCACAGACACCGCTACATTCGGTGAGTTTGTCTCCACATGTAACAGCACAGCTTCCATTCGAGCAGACTTGTCCTGCCTTGCACTTGGTTTTGCAGGCACCACAGTTGCTGGGATCGATGTTGGTATCGACACAAGCATTACCACACTTCTCCTGTCCTGAGGGGCAAGTCAGTGTGCATTTCCCATTGGTACAAACTTGGCCATTTTCACAAGTCTTTTTGCATGCCCCGCAATTCGTAGCATCAGTTTGGACGTTGACACAGATTCCGTCACAGAGCTTGCTTCCCTGCGCACAAAACAACTGACACTTCCCTGCTTTGCAGACCTCTCCATCTTTGCAGGCATTACCGCAAGCACCGCAGTGTTGTGCATTGGTTTTGTTATCAACACACACTCTACCACAGAGCTTTTTTGTTTTGTTACAGGCTATATTGCATGTCCCATTGGTGCAAGCTTCACCTTTGCGACACTTATTGCCACATTGACCGCAGTGGTCAAAGGCTTTTTTGAGATCGACACAGATCCCTCCACAAGCCTTTTCGGGAGATTTACAGCTGGCGACACAGACACCGAGGTAGCAGCGTTGGCCACTTGAACACGTCACCTTTTCGCAAGTGTTCCTGTTGGTTGAGCTACAACCCACACTCATTGTGAGCAGTAAACTCATTCCGAGACAACACAGAAAGGACCTTAACCTCATTCTTCTTCTCCACTGCTATTAAGTTTTCAGGGGGGGCACATCGATACTCTATATAGACCTGAACTGGATGTTTTGGTCCCCCCCAAATCATGCTACAAACACTTTGTACTTACTGCTTTTGGGGCTTTTAGGGAGCATAGAGGGAATCGCTTGTTTGTCAAATTCTTTGGGCTTGTTTCACCATTGAACAGCAGTCGCTAGGCTGCGAAAGAAGTAACAAGGGAAATACCGATGGTGTGGAATGTTTTTTCGAAAAGAGGATATTGTGGAGAGAGACCACATCATTCCACGCTCACGGGAGGAAATGAATAGGAAAATCTACAACTTCTTCACGGACACTGTCATGGACAGAGCACAGCAGAAGACGAAGAGAAAGTATTCTGGCCATGACATCGTTATGAAAAGAAATGGACATCACCGCATTGTTATGAAAAGAAATGGACATCACCGGGGGAGGGGTCTTATGACAAACAAGTGGTATTGTGTACAATGCACGTATGTAGGAACAAAGGGTGAAGTCACAGCGACAGGACAATGGCATGGTTAAGTACACACCTGGATTTATGAGAATTCCACTCTTGGAAAGTCACTTTCAGGATGACTCACAGCCCGAAGAGTTTCGTAGACGGACCGCAAAGAGTACAGGAAAAGCGAGTGATACATTCGCTCTCTCTGCACGCGACAAAGTGATCGTTCGAGACACTTGGAACAAGCTTCAAGCGTTACAGGCTCCTGCATTGGAAGCCTTTGTCGGCTGTGTGTACAAAGAATCTCCTGCCATTTACTCTCGCATGGGTGTTCTTGGCGATGAAGTTGAGGACATCATCTTTGGCTTGTTTGACATGTGTATCCGCTCGCTTCATCCACACACCGAAGTGTTGGGCCGAGAAGCTGCAATGCCAGCACATGCCGATCCGGATATCCAATGGAGAAATATCGACGACTATGCCCGTTGGTTTGCTCAAATTGGTAGCAAGGAAGCAGACTGGGACGTCATTGGTCGGTCTTGGATCTGGGCGCTGCGAGAGCTCTTTCTTCTGGAAGAACTCGAACGAAACGAACTCCGAAAAGGAAAGCGTTCTGCCTTTTATCGATTCTTTCAAGAATACATCGCAACACCGATATGTGCCGCTATCAAAGAACACAACGAACGACCCAACGTCAAAGTGGGTGTGGACCTTCTGGACCGTCATGACCAACGTATCTTAAGCAAAGCCAGAGAGTGGCTCACGACAATGGCCCATGAGCGCCATTGGGAGCCCCAGCGATTGGAGCGTCGCCTGGAGGGAGTGACCGCAGATCTGGAAGAGTTGGGAACCTATGAACATTCCTTCGAAGAGTTGGAATACGGCGCTCGTTTGGCGTGGCGCAATGCTTACAAATGCATTGGTCGTGTGCATTGGAACAACTTGATCGTCCGTGATTGTCGGCATGTCACTGATCCCGATGAGATGTTTCGAGAAGTCCTCAACCATCTGAAGATCGCCACCAACGATGGAAATGTTCAAATCGTTATCACCCTATTTCGTCCGAAAGAACCTCATGAACAATGGGGCCCGCGCTTTTGGAACACACAATTTGTACGCTACGCAGCCTATCGACTTCCCGATGGAAGTATCCTCGGCGATGCAGGCAATCTAGAATACACAGAAAAGGTAATGGATATGGGCTGGAAGCCTCCAACCATTCCTGGAGAGTTTGACCTGCTCCCCATCGTAATTGATACCATAGACAAAGCTCCCAAAATGTACGAGCTTCCTCGTGAACTCGTCGCTGAAGTCACAATTAAACATCCCACCATTCCTGGAATCACAGAGCTTGGATTAAAGTGGTGTGCCATTCCATTTGTCTGTAACATCGGCCTTGATCTGGGTGGACTTCGCTATACTTGTGCTCCGTTTAATGGCTGGTTTATGGGCACAGAAATCGCACGAAATTTCCTGGATGAACATCGATACAACAAGCTAGAAGCTATCGCTCAAGCAATGGGCCTCGACACTTCCACCGAGCAAAGTTTGTGGCGCGATAGAGTTCATCTTGAACTTAACGTAGCCATCTTACATTCGTTCCAAGAGCAACGAATAACCCTTGTGGATCATCACACAGCGTCACGACAGTTTATGATCCACGACCGCCGTGAAAAACAATCCGGTCGCGAATGTCCTGCTCGTTGGTCATGGATCGTTCCTCCCATGGGTGGAAGTCTTTGTCCTGTGTTTCACCATGAGATGCGCGAGTTTAAACTCGAACCACACTACCGCGACATGTTTAATCGATGGGAAGTGCTCGATGCAGAAACATCATTCCCCGACATCGATGATGCAGACATACACACAGAACTGAATGTTTTGATCTTGTTTGGTTCTGAGTCAGGAACCGCCGAAAACTTTTCGTACCGGGCTGCTCGTCGCCTCAAACGTTTTCACCCTGAAGTGATATCACTCAATCAGTGTACACCC